>JBEKAG010000066.1:0-6540 GCA_050015955.1 Nitrososphaerales archaeon | reverse complement strand
CCTCCGTCGTAACCAAGTTGAGAGCCGATCCTGAAGAGGTGCAGCGCCTCGCCAAGATGTGGGCCAAAATGAAGTCTGAGGACCTGAACGACCCTGGGATGCCGGGACTCCTGGCGAAGCAGTCCTCCAGGATCTCGAAGCTTGAAGCAATGCTCGAGGCCGGTGAAGACGCCGAGGACGACGGGTTGGTCACATACTCGGGGCTAGGGGAGTATTTGGATGCGTACTTTGGTGCGGGCCTCGGGGACCTAAGCGAGCGTGTGGCCAAGCTCGAAAAGATTCCCATAACGAACCTGTACGACGATTTCAAGTGCTCGAACTGTGGGTCTACGCATCTGGTGTCAGTCAAGGTCAAGTGCACGAAATGCGAAACGGAAACCAGTTGGGGATACCAGCCCAAATGATGATGTTGATGATGCGTCTGTCTTAGTCTGGTTCCACCTAGGAGGAATATCTGGGACGTTTCTGAGAGAACCACAACTGCCGTCCTTCTCGCATCAGGATTGTGGAGCTACACGGCTTGTCTTTTCTAGCCTCGTCTTCGCTTTGAGCAACAGACCCCTGACCTCAAGCAACTCCTTCTCGGTCTTTGCCCTGAGCTCCTCCCGGCGCCCGCGCGCGGAGAAACGCGCGAGAATATGCTCACACGTTGTGCTTTGGAGTTGCCTTCAGACTTTGGAGGGAGGGAAGAAGTGTTTTCCATCCTGAGTAGTCCCCAGTTTGAGTCTTGAGACACACTCGTAGAATTCTTTCTCCACTTTTGATGGCGGAAAGCCGATTCTTGCTGCTATCAGCTCTAGTGTTATTTCCAAAGTCCCCGCCGACTCTACTATCGCTTTTTCCACCGCCTTCATTATCGTACAGTCGAGCTCCTTAATCGGGACGTAGACCCTTCTCGGCAAAGTTGAAAGTCCGTCTGTTTGACTGGTCGCGTAGTAGAGCCAAACTGGCCTGCTCTCCTCTTCAGTGACGGCCCTATACAACGTCCCTTTCTTGTAGGCCCTTGCCAGGGCCTTCCCGACCGCATCAGAAGACATGGTCTTTAGAGCTTCGATGACTTCTCTTTGAGTTGATGGACCCTTCTCCGATACACACTCCGCTGCGCCCCCCGCAAATCCGAAGGTCGCCTCCTCTCGTCCCTCACCGACAGCCCCCTTTGTTTTCGAGTTGGAACCTTGTCCCTCACCGACAACACGAACCCCTTTCATGCTTGTCGCTCACTGGACTTTTCTGGCATTATAAGAATCACAGCCTAGAAAGAATTGCAGAAATCAAGGCCTGTCGGCATCTCACTGCCAATGTGCGCGCGCGCCAGAGCGTCCGAGAAGGCGGAGGGCGAAGTGTGACCCCCACAGCGTACGAACCGATCTACTTTGAGAAGCCCTGCCGGTGTCGGGCCCACGCTCTTCACAGGCTATACCGTGCCAAGTGGGAGTCTCCAGGGACCTCGCTCAGGATACTTGCTCAGGGCCTCAGGCTAAATTACAATTCTGCCAAAGTCTACGCCAAACGGCTCCGAGAGCTGTCGGACATAACAAGAAGGTGTCCTCTGTGCTTCGAGCCCCAGTTCTACGGCCTGGTTTGCCGAAGCTGCGGATTCGAAGCTGACCAAGAAGATCACCCCGCAGAGGTCAGCGTCTCGACCCAGAGTCCTGTTTACGTGGTCCAGCCGAACGGTGGCCTGGGCAGCAGGACACATTATCCGGGGCTGAAACTTGCCTACGGAAGTGACAACGTACGACACCTGGCGGAGAAACCAACAGATTCACGGTTCGAGGCCATGAGGTCACGGTTGTGGGAAGCCCTGAAGGCACAGATGCCCCGCGACGATGTGACCGAGGACGCCGTCAGGCTGCTGAAGGTCGAGTACAGCCGGCTGTACACAGACTATCCTGTGCTCTTCAGGTCCAGGAATCTTAGCACTCAGATCCTCGAGAGAGTCTGGGCGCGCCTGAGGCTGCTGTATCCAAACCTTGCGAAAGAGTTCCCTCAGGTGGGCAACGGTTACAGGGTTACACGAAAGGTCGGTCTGCCTGACGACTTCTTAGAGGCGAACGGTCATGAGTGAGGAGAAGGTCGAGGTCCCGAAGTCTGAGCTAATCAAGATCCTTGAGCGCCTAGACGGGCTTGAGGAGTTGATTCGGCGAGGTGGGCGACCTATCGCTTCATATCCTGAATCTCCTTAATCCAACTCATCCGCTCCTCCTCGAACTCACCCTTTAGCGTGGTCTCCGTCTCACTCAGGCTGACGTAGGGCTCTATCCGAAGGTACTCGCGCCTGAGGTCCTCCGGGTGGATCTCGTCTCTGTGGTTGTAGGTCCATCGGATCCCTGCAAGATGGCCAAGGAAGAAGTCGCGGACCTCGGCCTTCACCCCTGCATGTGAAGCCTCCGTCTCGAAGCTGTGCCGCAAGGCGTGGGTGTGCCAGCTGGACGGATTCCCGTTCTCGAGCAGCCCGCTTTCGCTAATCACCATGCGCTCCCAGAGAGATGAGCGCGCGTGTGTGAGATAACACCACCGTGCGCCTGCGCTCAGAGCCGCATGTTGTCCATGTGTACCGGCTTGATCTTGTCCGCTGGCTTGAAACCGAAGACCTTAGAGTAGAAGTATAGCTCCAACTCGATGGACCTCTTGATGTTCTCCGCCTTCCTGAAGCCGTGCTGCTCCCCCTTGAAGGCGACGTAGGCCGTAGGGAGCCCCTTCTTCCTGGCAGCTTCGTAGAACTTCTTCGACTGGCTTGGCGGTACTACCTTGTCCTCCAGGCCCTGGAAGAGGATGATCGGGCAGGAGACCCTGTCGACGTAGTTGATGGCTGACCTCTCCCTGTAGAGGTCCTTCTTCTCCGGGTAGGGGCCCACGAGCCGCTCGTTGTAGCGGGACTCGAACTTGTGGGTGGTTGCATCGAACCCTTCGAGGTCGCTTATCCCGAAGAGGCTCGCGCCCGCGTTGAAGAACTTCCGGAAGGTGACCGCGCACATGGTCGTGTACCCTCCGGCGCTCCCTCCTCTGATCGCGATTCTCTTGCCGTCTACGTCCCCCCTCCTGACCAGGTACTTCGCTGCGTTGACGCAGTCGTCGACGTCCACGACCCCCCAATTCCCCTCGAGCCTCCTTCTGTACTCGCGCCCGTAACCGCTGCTCCCGCCGTAGTTGACGTCAACGACGGCCAGGCCGTGCCCCGTCCAGTATTGAATACCGTAGCGAAGCGTAGTCGGGGAAGACGAGGTCGGGCCGCCATGGCTCATGACGACGAGGGGCGGCTTCTCCCCTGGTGGAGCTCTGTAGTCCTTGTTCTTGGGCGGGTAGTAGAATGCGTAGGCCTCCTTGCCGTTCTCTGTGGGAAACCGAATCGTCTCTGGCGCCGATAGGTACCCAGGGCTGACCGTCCTGCTGATCGCCCTCCTTAGGACCTTCGTCATCCGCTTCTCGAGGTCCACCGTGACTATCGATGTGGGCTGAGTCGGCGACCCAGCCTGCAGCAGAGCGTGCCCGGGCCACGCGACCACGTCGAACATCTCGGTGTACGGGGTCTGGACCTCCTCAAACTTCCCAGTGTTCGTGTTCAGCCTCCCCAGGTGGGAGGTCCCTTCGATCACGTAGATGCAGACGATCGATTCCGCATCTTCAAAGGCGTAGTTGCGCTCGCGGAAGGACCACTGGGGCGAACCGAACTCGGCCTCCATGGGATGGATAGCCTCGACCTTCCTCTCTCTCCACCTGTAGAGGTTCCACCACCCGGTCCTGTCGGAGACGAAGTACAGCGTCCCATCGGGCGACCATTCAGGCTGGAAGACTGACTCTCGGATTCCGCCCGCAACCATCTCCTTTTCCTTGATCTTGCCATCAGGACCCAGTCTCCCCGTCCAGAGCTCGGTCCCGTCCCAGGGCATGTTCGGATGGTTCCAAGTGAGCCAGGCGAGGCGCGAGCAGTCGGGGTCGAGGCGGGGGTTGGAATAGAAGTCGTTGCCCGAGACGAGCACTTCACCCTGTCCTCCCCCAGCAAGGTCGATCCCCACAATGCTGTTAACAGCCTGTTTGCCCTTGCCGGAGTGGTCCTCTCGGACCAGCACGATACGATTCCTCTTCGAATCTACCACGCCGTCGGCGTACCTGAGGTCGCTCCCAGCGGGTGTGATGGGTCTGGGCTCGGAGCGGGGGCTTTGCACATACAGCCGCTGGTCCTCGAAGTTCGAGAAGCAGATCTTCTCTTGATGGACGAAGTAGTCCCCGCCCCCGTACTCATGGACCGTCGTCCTGACATTGAATCCCTTGGGCGTCAGCTCGGAGACGCCGGCGCCTCGAGGTCGCACGATGACATACCGCCCGCCCTCCTTGGGCCTTGACTCCTTCCAGTAGTACTGCCCTCCTTCCAGAAACAGCTCGCTGATGACAGTGCTGCTTCCTGCGTACAGTGCGGCGGTAACCGGCGTCTTCCAGGAACCGTAGTGTGACAGCACAACTCCTTTCTTCATTCGCGGCTAGCTCGCCAGCCAACGGCCGAGAAAAGGATTGTGCCTCCCATCAAAGCCGGGGGCAGGAAAGACCGGCCACGCGCTCCAGGAAGATGCGGTTTCAGGTGCATCTATTGGAAGAAGGCGCGCCACTGCGCGTTAGGAAGGAGATATCCTCTTCTCGTCCTAGGACCCCTTCAGGCTTTCGATGTCGATGACGAAACGGTAGCGAACGTCGCTTCTGACTGTTCGGTCGAAGGCCTCGTCGATACGTTGGATTGGAATGACCTCCACATCGGCTGCGATGCCATGCTTGGCGCAGAAGTCAAGCATCTCCTGTGTATCACGAGTTCCGCCGACGTTCGACCCTGTCAGGCGCCGGCGCTGACCCTCAAGGGCCGACGGCTTGAGTGGCGCGGGGTCAGGCAGCCCAAGTAGTATCATCGTCCCCTCGAACCGGAGCGTTCTCAGGTACGCGTTGAAGTCGTGCTGCGCCGAAACCAAGTCGACGATGAAGTCAAAACGGGACGTGTTCTGTTTGAACACAGCGTCATCCTTGGTGACTACGAAGTCGATTGCGCCAAGTCGCAGTGCATCCTCACGCTTGTCTGGAGTGTGGCTCATCACCGTGACCTCCGCACCCATCGCCTTTGCGATCTTCACAGCCATGTGACCGAGACCGCCGAGCCCGACGACCGCCACCCGGTCGTTCTTCTTGACCCCGAAGTGATGGAGAGGAGAGTAGGTCGTGGTGCCAGCGCACATCAGCGGCGCTGCCCGCTCAGGAGGGATGCTTTTCGGGATTCTGAACGCGTACGCTTCGTCCACTGTGATATAGTTGGAGTAGCCGCCCTGTGCCAGCGTCTTTCTGTCACGTTCGTAACAATTGTACGTGAAAGTGGCTCCCTCCTCGCAGTACTGCTCTTCTCCTGCCTTACATGGGCCGCAACGTCGGCAGGAATCAACGAAAGTACCTACCCCGACCTGACTCCCGACCTTGAACTTCCTCACCTCATCGCCTATGGCTGCTGCTTTACCGACGATTTCATGTCCAGGGACCATGGGGTAAATCGAACCTCCCCATTCGTTCCGCGCTTGATGGATGTCGCTGTGACAGACACCGCAGTAGTTGATGCTCACTAGAACTTCATGCGGCCCGGGTTCGCGCCTCTCGAAGTCAAACGGCTCAAGAGAAGAAGAAGGTCCTTTGACGGCGTAACCGCGAGCCTGCAACAACGACTGGGCGCCTTGTCGCGGATTCTGTCGCTTTAATAGCTGTCGAGCGTTGCATGAAGCTCGCAAACAGGATAAGAGAGAAGGGGGCGCGGCTTGTCGCCACGCCCAGGCATTGGGGGTTATCGAAGTGACCTGAGTTGTGGGATCGCACGCGCGTCCACAATCACCTAGGAGACCGGGGGAAGAGTAACTGAGGGGGCCGCTCGCTGATTCTAATGTGACGCATGTGCTTGCTTACGAGGTCCCTCTTAGGAATCTGAAGCCAATCGTAAATGAGAAGCGCACTTGACAGCGCAACCCCCCAGACTGAAGCTGCGATGGGTGAAGAGCTTACACCCATCAGAATGCGCCTCAACGATGCGGGGATTGACCTAGTATTCCACATTTCTCTTGTGTTCCGTTCCACCTTGCTCAGTTAAGGGTTTAGAAAAAAGAGGAGGGGCCGAGTAGTGCGGTTTCAACTCTGAACTGTGCCCGTCAGAGTCACCGCAGCGCGCGCTCCCGCGGTCTCCCGCCTATGCTTAGGCTGGCCCTTGCACTTTCAGGTTCCATCACATAGCCGCGAAACAATCTTGGGAGAATGATACTAGGATTGGCCGATTTGATCGGACTCATCGAAAAGGCTGGTCTTCGCGAACTTGCTTGCGATGTGGAGGGCCTGCAAGAATCGCTGCTGGACAAAGATTGGCGCGCCACAGGATCGATGAATCATGTAGCCACGCCTTATGGTGACCAATATGGCTGCAGCCGAGAGGACGAGAACAGGCAATACGAGAGCTGGCGCCAGAATGGTCGAGTAGTCGAGGCGCGGGAGCCACGGAAAGGACGAATAGGCCCAAGATGCAACTGTCCC
>JBEKAG010000065.1:0-6597 GCA_050015955.1 Nitrososphaerales archaeon | reverse complement strand
CCTCTACCTGATGGAAGCGGTGGCTCACTGAGGGGAAGCCCTGCCCAGTACGAGAGGAACAGCGGGGCGTTGCCTCTGGCGTACCGGTCGTCCGAGAGGGCGCAGCCGGGCAGCTAAGCAATTGTGGATAACCGCTGAAAGCATCTAAGCGGGAAGCCACTCCCGAGAAGAGTGAACCGTTCGTCCAAACTTCCCCCGCAAGGGGGAGGGGCGGATGGAGGAGAGATCCAGTAGAAGACTGGTTTGAAGTGGTCCCAGTGTACGCAAGAAGCTCGCAAGAGCGACTTGTTCAGCTGGCGGACTAACTACCTCTCAACGCAGGATGAGTGATTCCCGGCGGAGGCGCAATGAACCCCATGCACGGTGAAAGGTCGCACTCCATTTCATCCTGTTTGTAGACCGCAAGAGGACTACTTTGCCTAGATACCTCCATGATGGAATAGCAGTGTTATGGATTACAACTTCATAATAATCATAAGGCGAGCCGCGAGAATCACCTAATGTGCCCAAGACGGAAGCTCCGTGCAAGCACTGCCGAGATGGCCTCCATCGCATCTGTGATGCGCCGGTCCCGATACCGACGATTCTCGCCTTTCTGCGTGGGCCGAAGGGTTCGCCGACTGAGACTCTTGCCTGCTGCGACAGGAAGGAGTTCTGGACGCAATCTGTGTACGGGTGAAAGACTCAGACAGGTAATCATCGGAGACAAGGTTCCTCTCGGATTGCGCGCTGCGCGAATGCCTCGAGAGTCTCGCAAGGGAAAGAGTGTTGTGACGAGTTAAGATTGCCATCTCGTGGACGGTCACAATGGTGACACTCTTGCGCCTGACCGGCGCAGTCTAGCTGAACCCTCACCACACGAAGACAGTGATTGAAGCAAACTGGCGAAGTCCTCCCTCTGGTCAACTCAGGAACAGAAATAAGTCCCGAGTTGGGGGAATATGGCCTGCATTGGGACTGAGTACACCCCAATCTGACGACGAATCGAGATGCCTGTGAAATGACTTCCATTGCTCTTCTCGTCCGGTACATCACGGAGTTGAACAAGGGCATTGGGTAAGAATGAGAAGAGGGGAGCGTTCGAGGTCTATGGAGACATCATCAGCGCCATCAACGAAGAAATCACTGAGAAGGGCGAGGCAAGGCTGACAAGGGCTCAAACTAGGGCGAATGTTCCCTATCCGAGGTTCAAGGACCGCGCGGAGGTCCTCAGGGGCAGGGGCCTTGTCAAGCTCACCGCCCAGGGAAACTGCGTAAGGATGGAGCTTACAGATTCAGGCCGAATCTATTTGCGGGAGTACGAACACGTGAAGCAGTTCCTCAGGGTCTTCGGTTTGGATCGGTGACAAGTAGACGTCTAGCAGGATGAAGCGCCTCATCGCATTCCTCCTGCTCTTGCTATTCGTCTTCTCCGCATTCTTCTACGCTCTCGGCCACTAGCCGGATGCTGCCCCTGGTCGTCGGAATTCCTAGCTGGTTCGGTTTCGGCTATGGCTTCGAAGCAGAAGAGTTGACCTGTGACTCGGGCTTGACCTTTGCCGGTTGGGAAGGGACGATCTATCTGATGACTATTCGGTTTTCCCTCGACTCCGCCTGGGGCCGCGCGCAGGCCGCCTATGGCGTTGCCTTGGGACTTCGACGAAGGAAGTAGGCCGCCGCCGCGACGATGACCACCACAACAGAGGCCCCGACGGCATACACGAGTGTCATCGAGGAGGTCCCCGACGGCTGACTGGAGGTACTTGAGCTGCTAGAAGTGGCAGTGGACGTGGAAGAACTTGAAGCCATCGTCGTCGAGGAGCTTAAAGTCGTCGTCACTTGCTGAACTACGGCGAACTGGACACCAGCGACGTCACTCATGTTCGTGGAAATCCACCCGTACGTGCCCCTGCTGGCGTTGTGAGAGGCCGGAGGCGGGACGCTAGGCGGCACCTCGATGCTCACAGAGCCTGCCGAACTGCTTCCTCCGACCAATGTGACGTTCCCCTGCCCTCCGCCCAGAGCGTTGAAGAGCGCTGACTCGTTGAATTTGTTGCCGCTCATGACAACACCTGGGTAGATCGTCAGGCCACCGGCCGAAAATTGGGTGTTGACTTCTCCGTTCGCTTGCTGGACTTCGTTTAAGCTCGCTGTGAAGCCTGATATGTCGACCCTGGTCGAGTTGAGGAACTTACTCAATGAGACCGACACACCGTCCGATGGTTTCAGTCCAGCCAAAAGCTTCATCGCCTTTTCAAGATTCAGGTTCTGCGTAGCATGAACCGTCACTGAGAGGCCCAATACGCCGCCCGAGTAGGCTACGGTGTACGAGTAGTCCTGGAAGGACGAGAAAATCGTGTAATACGCCGAGTAGGCAACGGCGACCGAATGCGGGAGTTGGGTGGAATTCGAAGCGTTTGTCGTTGTTGCTGTTGAGAGCTCGTAGGGTGACATCGGAGGGTCCCACATTCCTGAGAAGGAGACTTCTGCACCGTTGCTGAGCGTGAACATGCCGTAGACTCCATAGTTCGGTACGCCAGAAACACCCGCCGGCGCCGTGCAGGTGACTTCTACGGAGCTTCCTGCCGGGACAATAGGACTAACAGGAGAAACCTCTCCCGTAGAAGAAGTCATTCCGCCCGTCCCATTAATGGTAAGGATGCAACCGGTCACCGATGCCGCTGCGTTGCCTGAGTTCTGAAGCGTGACAGTGCAAGAGGCAGGCGCCTGGGGGATGCAGGTGACACTTGTCGCGGCGACCTGCGACGTAGTAGTGAACGTGCCGAACAAGCCAAAGACATAACCGCTTACCAAGAGGACAGGAAGGGCGGTCATGTTCCCGCTCATCTGGAGGTACCCACTCACCATAGCTGTATTCGCTCCGGGGACCGCGCTCAGCGTCAGCACCGTTACCGAAAATGGACCATATGGAAGATTCGCCAGCTCCTTGTTAAGGCTAGACGCGTTGATCCCTTTCTGCTGGAGCATTGTGAGATAGTAGTTGATCGAGGAAGCATTCAGCACGACTCTGCTCGACCCACTCCCGTAGGTGCCGTACTCGAGCGTGACATTTCCAGATAAGGTGATGGAACTGCTGTTCCCGTGATAGTTCAGCTTGAAAGTGGTCAGCGGAGAGCTAATCCCTGGAACAGCCTGAACGATGATACTCCCACGTGATATGTTGTTGGAGTAAGACCCCGAAACGGATACCGAGTTCGAGTAATTGTAAGGCTCTTGATTCAGAGTCGCTGCCGGCAGGGACATGGTCCCGTCGATCTTGATGGTCGTCCGTCCGCCGGACGTGCTGGCCCTGGCCTGGAGGCTAGCGTTAGGCTGAGTCCCGGGCTGCTGCATGCTCGACTCTGCCAAACTGAGCGCAGCAATGACCGAGCCGTCGGGGTTGACGGTGAATGTCAGCGACGAGGAAGATGTGGTCTGCGCCACAGAAGTCAGAGGAAGAGAGGTCGACAGCAAGAAAACCGCCATCAGGAGAGCTGTTGCCCACGCTTTCGAATCCATGCCCAGGTCTTTTCATGATATTGTCATACCTATTTATACACAACCGAGCAGTTTCAGCACTCTTGAATCTAGCCAGCCTAGGATTTCGAAACTCCTTTCGGCGGCCATTCAGAACCAGCCTCTCGATTCTTGGAATCGCACTTTGCGTCACACTAATGCTCACTGTAACGGCGGTCTCCCAGAGATATTCCACTGTGGTCAATCAGAGTTACTCGATCTACAGCTCCGACGTCGTAGTGATATCCAGGGCCTCCTTCCTAATCGCGGGGCTACCTCTCGGAGGCGCCATCCCAGAGGCCACCGTCTCCTTGGTCAAGGGGGTGAGCGGCGTGGCATCGGCGACCCCAATGCTAATGGTATTTGATGTCAGCCAGGCAGTACCGACCAACATAACGATAGGCATCCCGATTCAGAACTTCTCTATGTTCGGAAGGTCCACCTCTATCCAAATCGAGGGGACGTATCCGACGTCGGACGACCAGGTTGTAGTAGGTCACTATCTTGCCACACTCTCAGGCTTGAAGGTAGGTTCGACCCTGAAAGAGGGAGGTATCTCCCTCAGGGTCAGCGGGATAATCTCCACCTCGAACCTTATACTCGGGAACGCGGTAGTCATGCCTCTGAAGACGGCCCAGTCCACACAGGGATACGAGGGTCTCGTTTCGGCGATACTGGTCGACTCTGACGGCGTCCAGCCCAGCGCACTGATGGGCAGTATCGATTCCATGATCCCCGGCGTGAGAGCAATCGACCCAGCGCAGAGTGAATTCCTCATCAACCCGTTGACATCGTCAATTGACACAATCAGCAACGGGATGGAAGCCCTGTCTGTGACGCTCGCTGTCCTCTTCGCAACGATTATCGCGAGCGTGAACATAATGGAGCAGAAGAACGAGTTCTCCACAATGCGAGCGATTGGTTCGTCATCACATTCCGTCCTGAAGGTCACAATGGCCGAAACCGGGCTCATATCGTCCACCGGGCTCGTCATTGGGCTGACGCTCTCCATCTTCACTACCGCTGTAGTCTTCCGAACTTTTGCCTCTGTCCCAATGATTGTCTCAATCTCGGATGCATACAAACTGATTCCCCTGCCTGTAGTATTGTTTGCCGGCTTGGCGGTGGTTGGGTCCGGGCTGCTAGTAGGCGCTGTAACCACGACGACCATGCTGAGGAAGCTGAATTGAACCAGTTCGCTTCTCGCTTGGTCTCGGTGACCAAAACCTACGATGATGGCCCCAATCAGATTACTGCTGTGGACAAAGCAACCTTTTCCGTCTCACCGGGGGAGACTGTCGGCATAGTAGGCCCATCCGGGTCAGGGAAGACGACTCTGCTCAACCTAATGGGCAGTCTTCAAACCCCAACGAGCGGCGACGTCTTCTTTCAAGAACGAAACCTGAAAGAACTCTCAGCGGTGGAAAGAAGAAGGCTCAGGCTTACGAAGATCGGATTCGTATTTCAACAACTGAGATTGATTCCCACACTATCGGTAGTCGAGAACGTCGAGCTTCCAATGATCCTATCAGCGACCCCTGCGAATCAACGAAAGAAGAAGGCTCAGGAACTGGTTGAATCGGTTGGGCTTGCTGGCAAAGAAAACCGTAGACCCAGTCAGCTGAGCGTAGGAGAACAACAAAGAGTAGCAGTCGCCCGCGCGCTGGCAAATAGCCCAATTCTGGTCCTGGCGGACGAGCCGACCAGCCAGCTCGATTCATCTTCTGGGCTAGAAATCGTAGAGCTCCTAGATGCTCTGAGTAAGAATCTAGACGCTACAGTTGTAATCTCCACACACGACCCGAAAATGTGCGAGGACCTCGGGCACATCTACAGGATTCGTGACGGGGTTCTAACGGCTGGAATCACATAAGGAAGAAGCACACATTCCTTCTGGGATACGCCTGACGCAATCGTCATCCCACTTGCGCTCACTCGCGTGCACCGTGTCATAGGCTCTGGGGAGACCCATTCTCGCGTAGATTTGCTTCCACCTTGGATCTGAACGATATTGCTTGTACGCGTGCGCACAGTACGAAGAGTGGACCACCGCAAGTCCGGGCGCGCTTCAGCCGATCTTTGGTTTGGGCATCGGCGCCCCGCACTTAATGCACGTTTCTTTCCAGGCCTGCTCGGTTCCGCAGTATTCACACTTGACCATGACTGTGTCAGGTGGAGGAGGCGGCGGAAACGATGTGGCCTCCGATAAGGGCCGCTGGATGCTACCCCTGTTGGACAGGCCTCGCACGACCGAAAGCACGATGACTACAACGATGAAGACAAAGAACAATGACACAAGCGCAAACGCAGCCATCATCCTCTCACCTCACGCCCCCACCATCGAGTTGCTATGTCGGACTAATACACCTCACCACGCGAACTTCGCATCTGTCTGGTCCTCCACATTCTCCATGAATCCTCTGTGTCCTTTGAGCAGCCAGGTGTACGACATGGCCGGCCCGTCGCAAAGCACGAAATCGCCCTCCACACTTCCTGCGCCGAACACACCGGAGGATATCTGGCCCCCCAGGTCTCTCACAACGTCCGCAAGATGCGATTCCGAGATGATGCCTTTTGTTACGAGCAGCAGGTCGAACACTCGTACTATGGGCTTCCATGCAGACGTCTGCGTGCCAGTCCCGACTTCGCAGACCACTTCGTCCGAGGAGTAGGAGCCCAGGCTCCTCTTGACGACGAGCGAGGCGCTCTTGAAGTCGGTCCCGTCCACCGCGACCTGAGCGTTCAGGCTCCCGTCTCCCAGGGCACTGAGCGAAGCCGTGACCCTGCTCGTATCGTGTTCCGCGATGAGGACGGGCCTGTCGATCTGGAGCTTCAGGGGGAACCATGGCGACCGTATGAGGAAGACCCAGACGTCCGACCCGAACGGGACGTCGACATGGATCGCTGGGGCCACTAGCGCACCCACCATCCTTCCTTGCAGTAGGCAGCCGGCGGGATACACTTCTCCCAATTCTACCTCAAGCTGCTGATTACCATTAGTCCCTGTGCTCTCCTCTACCTGGACCGCAGCGGGGTCAACCATAGAGACGTCGCACCTCCAGGCTTGGGTCTTTCCCTCCTGGACCCAGTGGAAGACCATCT
>JBEKAG010000064.1:0-6599 GCA_050015955.1 Nitrososphaerales archaeon | reverse complement strand
AACCGACCTCTCGAGGACTCGGCATTTCACATCTGCCTCCGTGAGGCTGACCTCGACCGGCTCCACTCTACCGGTATTCGTGTCATTGGGAGGGAGTGGTTTGAACACCCCCGGCCTGACCGTGGCCATCTGCGGCCACTTCTTGCACTTGCAGACCGCGACGATGCTTCCTCCAAAGCCAGGAACGGAACCGAAGAGGGTTCCTGTCTCCTTGTCGACGTCCAGGTCCACCACGTGGGCCATCAACCCGGCTCCGAGACGCACTGCGAGACTCGCGGCGAGGCTGGTGCCGTTGTGAGTCCCTCCGATGAGGATGATCGCAGGGTTTCTTTCGGTGACGAGTGGGAGCAACACCTTCAAGTAGGCCTCGACTGTGCAATCCTTGAGCAGGGGCGAATCTGCGAGAAGCACGACGTTGGCCCCTCTCTTGGCAACCTCGTCGGCGATTCCCGACACATCGTGTCCTAGTACGAGGGCAACAACAGAGACGCCGAGCCTGTCAGCGATTTCCTTCGCCTTGCCCAAGACCTCCAGCGAGACTCCTTCAAGTACACCATCGGTCTGCTCCATGAAGACTAGGACTTCCTTCGCCCTCTCAGACGCCTGCACGTGAACTGCCAACCTACCCTCCGCCTGCGTCTAGGCCCAGTGCGCGTGCGATTACTTCCGACACGTCCACCACTCCCATGCTGACGCCAGCCGTCTTGGCGCTGTCCTCGAAGTTCTGTATGCAGGACGGGCATGACGTCACCATTTGCGACGCGCCTGTGTCAGCCGCCTGCTTCACCCGGTGCATGCTGGGTCGCTCACCCTCTTGGTCGACCCACATTCCCCCTCCTCCGCCTCCGCAGCACGAGGCGTTCGCCTTGCTGTCGTCCATTTCAGAGAGTTTGACTCCTGGGATGCTTTCCAGCAGCTTCCTAGGTTCCTCGTAGATTCCATGGTACCGGCCGAGGTAGCATGGGTCGTGGTAGGTGACAGCGGCACCGCCGTCCAGGCGGCCTGGGCTGAGCGACCCCTTGTCGAGGAGCCCGGCCAAGAACTCGGTGTAGTGGAGGGCGGTCGGCACGCTGCCGTACTTCGGGTAGACCGACCTGAACATGTTGAAGCAGTGAGGAGAAACGGCAATGATGGCCTCCGCGCCAGACTTTGCGAAGCTCTGGATGTTCCCCTGCACCAACTCTTCGAGGAAGGCTTCCTCGCCCAGTTGGTAGACGACATCTCCGCAACAGCTCTCTCCTGAGCCGAGGACCGAGAAGTCCACGCCAGCCTTGCCAAGAATCAGCGCCAAGGAACGGGCCACGTGCTGAAGCCTTGGGTCGAACGAGGCCGCGCAGCCAACATAGAGGAGGTATTTCGCGGGCTTTCCCTGGTTGATGCCCAGCCCCTCGGCCCACTTGCCTCTATCGGCCTTCTTCCCACCCCAGGGGTTCGCGTCCTCGTAGACGCCCCAGAGTGCACTCTCCAGCTTCTGCGGGACCCTCTTGCCTTCGTACGCAGCGACCCTAAGCGCGTGGATGGTGTCAGTGATCTTCACGCCGCGAGGGCACCCAACTTCGCAGAGCTTGCAGGTGGCGCAGTACCAGAGCCGCTGGTCGCCGGTGACTGATTCCCTCGCGCCGAGCTGCGAGCCGCGGATTAGGCTCCTGATGGGAACGCCTGCTGGGCAGATTGCGGTGCAGGTCCCGCACTGGTAGCAAAGCGAGAGCTTATCGTCCGACGCACCCTCTATTCTCTGGGTGAAGGCTGGTTCCAGCTTCATGGAGACCTCACCGTCATCTTGATTTTCGTCGTTGTGGATGAGAGCTCCTCTGGCGGGAGAACTCGGATTATGCGGTCCATCTCTTTGACCTTGTCAGCGAAGCGCTTTGGTTCTGCCGCGCTCACCCACCAAAGTTGGAGCCTTTCCGGGTCGACACCCCGCGCCTTGAGCATGACCTTCCACCTGGCCACCCTCTTCTCCGTCTGAGTGTTCGCACTGATGTAGTGGCAGTCTCCGGGATGGCATCCTGTCACGAGGACCGCCCCAGCACCCTTCGAGAAGGCGTAGAGGACGAACCGTTGAGAAACCCGCCCGGAACACATGGTCCTGACGACCCGCGAGTTGGACGGATACTGGATCTTCATGATCCCGGCCAGGTCGGCCCCGGCGTAGGAGCACCAGTTGCAGGCGAAGATCAGGACCTTGCTCTGGGGCCCGTCCTCGAGGGCGGCATCTATCTGCGACATGATCTGACCGTCGGTGAAGTCCTCCTGTCTGAGGGCGCCCTCCACAGAGCATTCGGCCACGCAGGTCCCACACCCCTGACACATCGCGGTGATGAACTCGATCCTTTTGCCCTGCTCTCCCACTATCGCGTTGTAGGGGCAGACAGGGATGCATCGTCCGCACTTCGTGCATCTCTCTGGGTCAACGACCGCGATGAAGGGCTCCCGCTCGATCTCCTTCTTGGAGAGTATGGTCGACGCCTTGGCCGCGGCCGCGAGGGCCTGAATCGAGGACTCTTTGACGCTCTTCGGGTACTGGCAGGTCCCGGCCAGCACTACGCCCTGCACTACGGATTCGGCCGGACCGAGCTTCGGGTGACTCTCCAAGGCGAAGCCCTGCTGGTCCGTGGGGACCTTCAACTGGTGCATTACCCCTTCCTCTTCGCTAACCGGCGCCATCCCAACGTTCAGGACGACGAGATCGGTGGGGAACTCAGCCTCTGTGCCGAGGAGTTCGTCCTTCATGATTAGGTTCCCGCCTTCGAACTTGATTGAGTCCTGGGGGCGGAGGTCCTGCGGGTACTGGATGAACGAGACGCCCTTGCGGGATGCAACCTCGTACTCCTCCTCCCCGAACCTAGCGAAGGTCCTGATGTCCTTGTAGAACACGTTCACGTTGTTACCCATGTCCTTCAGCCGTATTGCCTGGTTGACCATGGTCTGGCAGCAGTACCGGGAGCAGCCCATCTCGCCGTTCCTTGAGCCCACGCAGGAGATGATTGAGACGTTCTTCTGCGGCCCGACGCTCTCGATGGACTTCTCGAGCTCCAGACTGGTCATCACCGATGCATTCCGTGGATAGTCGAACTCGGTGGGAGTGTACGGCTGGGCGCCCATGGCAAGCACTACGGTTCCCACGTCTAGGTCGGAGCCATCCGTCAGGCGCGCGTGGTAGTTCCCTACGAAGCCGGTGATGTTTTCTACGCGCGTCGAGGTGTGGACCGAAGCCCCGCTCCTGCGGAGCCTGTCCAGCTCGAGCCCGAGGAGCAGGTCGGCCTTCACGCCGCTCGGAGCGATTTCTCCTAGGTCGAGAAGCAGGCCTCCCAACTTATCGCCCTTCTCGACGAGGTGCGTCTCGAACCCCTGTTCAGCGAGGTTCGCCGCCGCGGCGATGCCTGCGACGCCTCCGCCCACCACCAGCGCCTTCTGTGTGACCGGGAACTTCATCGGAGTGAGAGGCTTCATCTTGGACGCCTTCAGAACGGCCATCTTCACCATGTCCTTGGCCTTCCGGAGTGCCCCGGCCCTGTCCTCCTTGTGGACCCAAGAGTCCATGTTCCTCACGTTCGCCATCTCTAGGAGGTACTTGTTCAGGCCGGCCCGGTCGAGGGAGCCCTGGAAGGTCGGGTAGTGGGTCTTGGGAGAGCAGGCTGCGACCACGACCCTGTTGATCCCCTTGTCCCTGATGACCCCGCTGATGTCGTTCAGAGTGTTGGCTGCGCAGGAGTATGTCTGGTCCTGCGAGTGGACGACGTTCGGCAGAGTCCTGGCATAGCTTACTAGCTCCGGCAGGTCTACGACGCCCGCTATGTTCGAGCCGCAATGGCACGCGAAGACCCCAATCCGTGGATCGCCTTCGGTGCTGAGCGGAATGACATTCAAAGGCTCTGGCCAGGACCTCGTCTTCAGGTGGGTGAGCGCCTTTGCTACCGCGGCACCCCCCTCGAGGACGCTATCGGGTATGTCCTTCGGTCCGGTGCTGCAGCCTGCGAGGTAGACACCCTCCTTCGTGCTGGTGACATACTCGCCCGACTCCTCCTTCGACTCAAAGAAGCCGTCGTCTGCCACCTCGATGCCCAGGGCCGAAGCGAGGGCAGCGGAGCTCTTCGACGGCACAGCCGCTGTAGCGAGCACCACCATGTCGTACTCCTTCTCGGCGTTCAGCTCGCCAGTCTCCGTATTCTCGAACGAGACCTTCAGCGTCGCTCCCGAAGGTCTGACCCTAGCTGGCCTTCCCCGGGTGAAGTTCACTCCGCTGTCGCGGGCCCTGTCGTAGAACTCGTCGAAGCCCTTCCCGAAGGCGCGGATGTCCATGTAAGCTACGTCGACCTTCTCGATGCCGTGGTCCTTGAGCTGGTACGACTCCTTGATCGTGTACATGCAGCAGATTCTGGAGCAGTACTTCACGAACCTCTGGTCTCTGGAGCCGGCGCAGAGGACGAAGAGGACGTTCCTCGGATGCTTGCCGTCGGAGGGGCGAACGATCTCTCCCAAGCTCGGCCCCGAGGCTTGCAGAAGCCTCTCGAGCTCCATCGAGGTCAGGACGTCCGGGTGCTTCCCGTAACTGAACTCGGTCAGGAGTTCGGGGTTGAGCAGGTCGAAGCCGGTTGCCACGACCACGGCGGCAGCCTTCACTTCGTGCGTCCTCGGCATCATGTTGAAGTCGATCGCGTCTGGCCCGCATGCGTCCGTGCAGCGGCTGCAGGGCAGGTAGTTCGGGGGCCTGTTCAGGCAGTGCTCGGCGTCTATCACGTACGCCCCGGGGACCGACTGCTCGATGGGGATGTAGATCGCCTTTCTCGCAGACATGCCTACGTCGAACTCGTTCTCGAGGCCGACCGGGCAGACTGGGACGCATTCGGCGCATCTCGTGCAAGCGTCGGTCACGTACCTCGGGTTCTCCCTCACCCTGACGGTGAAATCTCCGGCCTCGCCCTTCAGTCCCTGAACCTCAGAGCAGGTGAGGAGCTCGATGTTGGGATGGAGCCCGACGTCGCTCATCTTCGGCGACTCGATACAGATTGAGCAGTCAAGCGTCGGGAAGTTCTTGTCGAGGATGGACATCTTCCCTCCAATCGTCGGCTCCTTCTCGACGAGGACCACCTTCGCGCCGGCGTTGGCAGCGTCGAGGGCGGCCTGTATTCCGGCAATTCCACCACCTATGATGACAATCGTGTCTTGCTCAGACAACGTGGGGTGCCTCCTCAGAGTGCTTGGCAAGATTGAAGCCGGTGTCAAGAGCCTGGACGTTGAGGTCCTTTGCCTTCGGAAACCTGTCAGCGAGCGCCTTCTTCAGGGCCTCCGGCGAGACCGCCGGAGAGACTGCGGAGAGGCCTCCCAGCATGACTACGTTGGTGAGGATCTTCTTGCCTATCTTCTCGGCCGCCTCCATTGCCGGGATTTCGACGACCCGTCTGGCCGGCCCCGCGCTACTGGGATGGACGAGCCGCTTCTCCGTAAGGATGACGCCGTCGGGCTTCACGAGTTTGAGGTTCAGGTCCAGGCCCTCTTGGTACATTGTTAGGAGAACGTCGAGCTTGGTGACGAATGGGAAGTCGACCTGGTCGTCGGAGATTATGACGTCTCCCCTCGACCAACCGCCGGTGACATAGGGGCTGTAACCCTCGGTGACGACGGCCTCCCTCGAGTCGTACATGACTGCGGCCCTGCCGATTATGTGCGCGAGGCTGATCGCTCCCTGTCCGCCGATTCCAGTTATGCGGAACTCCCATCTCACTTCCGGGCGCCTCCTGCGGCCTTGACCTTCAACTCGTTGAGGAGCTCCTGATAGGACGCCCTCCTCCTGTCGATGAAGTTGCCGACGACCAGACGTTCGTCCGGATGCATGGAGATTCCAATGTCTCTCAGGTCGACGTTATGGTCGACGACCGACATGTCCCTGAAGTACTTCATCTCGTCGAGTGCCTCAGGGAAGCCGTTGAACTCGCCGAAGGTCGGGGGGCACGGGGAGATGACCTCCAAGAAGGCGAATCCCTCGACCTCCATCATGCGCCTGATTGCCTTGTAGACCTGGGTCACGTGCAGGGACGTCCACCGGGCAACAAATGAAGCCCCTGCCGCCGCCACGAGGTACGGCACGTTGAAGGGAGCCTCGACGTTCCCGTAGGGGGAAGTGTGGGTCTTGGCGCCTGTGGGCGTCGTGGCGCCGTGCTGGCCGCCCGTCATTCCGTAGTTGAAGTTGTTGACCATGATGACGTTCAGGTCGACGTTCCGCCTGGCGGCGTGAATCAAGTGGTTCCCACCAATCGTGCTGAGGTCGCCGTCGCCGGCAATGACAGTCACCTCGAGGTCTGGCTTGACGACAGCGATCCCCGTGGCAAAGGCTACAGCCCTGCCGTGGGTGGTGTGATAGGAATCGAGGTCGAGGTACCCTGAGAACCGGCCGGTGCAGCCTATGCCGGAAACGACGGCATGCCTGTCCTGAGGGATGCCTGACTTCGCGAGGGCGCGTGTGTAGGCATCGAGAACTATCCCGATGCCGCAGCCCGGGCACCAGATGTGGGGGAGGCGTTCAGTCCGCAGCATCCCGTCTCTCAGACTGCGTTCGACCTTGACTGCGGGTCCGCCGACCGGCGCTCCCGTGGTGGCCA
>JBEKAG010000063.1:0-6671 GCA_050015955.1 Nitrososphaerales archaeon | reverse complement strand
AACCGAGTTTAGACAGAGAAGTCGGGGAGGCCAAACTACCGAAGATTAGACAGAACCCGATTCCGATAAGATTAAGAATCTTCGAACTGTCTTAAGATTCTCGAATGGTTTACGTCAGGTCTAGCTGGCGCAAGAATCGCATGATTGATTGTGGAGATACTTGGAACCATGTGAGAACAGCGAGGATGCGCTCATTCTGTGAGGCCCGAAGCTTCAGAGAAGAACTTGGGCTTGTCATGGGACTCCCTCCAGGCACTCGCAGTAGGTTCCTCAGTTGCTTGAGTTCAAATTACAGACTCTTGGCTACTTATGGGAAGGCCGTCTTCCTCGATTCTGTTGAAGACTTCTCGGTCCCAGTCGGCAGGGAGGTAAGAATCGGAGTACTTCAGGCTGAGGGCGGCGTCGGTCTGGCAGAATACCGGGACGGTAAGTTCGTCGGAAGCACCTCTGTCGCGCCTGGAAAAGAGTTCACGACCCGCGAGGGCACCTACCGCCTTTTCCCTGGAAGACCGACCAGTTTAGTGATAACATCAGGACCTTCCCAGGGCGCTTAGGGCACTAGGCGTGGAGTGGTCCGCGCAGCCACTGGTAACTTGGCGGCAGGCGGGATTTCGTCGACGTTAAGGAACTGGTAACTTCTCTGGAGGTCATGTCTTCTGATTCGTCTCCCTGTTAACCGCGTGGAGTGGGCGCTTCTTGCGCGCGCGGATGGCGCACGGGTCGCTCTTGCCTCCGGGCTGCACGCGTCGGTCGCGCGGTGCTGTGGGCGATAATTAACCTCTCCAGAGAAATCCCCAAGTTGCCGCGTCCCGCCGCGAAATTCCTTCGAAGACGCTCCAGGTCTCTGAACCCCGTTTCCGGGAGGCGCCGGTGGGCTCGGCATAATGCCTATGCCACTCCTCAGCGCTCCCACGGTCACAAAGCCGTCTTGACATGAGCCGCTAATGAGCACTCCTTCAACCAGCTTCAAGCCAATTGAATTTCTCGGGGATTTCAGGCGCCCGTGGGAAGACCCGTGCGTAGCCCCAAGTTCGGGGGCTCTGAAATTGGCACAGGGGTGACTGTATAGTTAGTTTCGGGCCTTCAGGTTAAATCCCATCGCTGACGGCCCCTCCTCGAAGACGAGAACGAATCTGCGCGGGGGCGGCGCAGCGTGCGCAGTGGCACATAATGAGCAGATGGTTCTACCGGTTGGCTCCTCGGAATCTGGCCGCCGACGCTATTGAGAAGATGTCCTTGCCACAGGCGAGCGTTAGTCTCCAAGGTACCTAAGCTCGGGCGAGGAGACGCCAAAGACTTAAGGGCCAAAGCGAACTCTCCCAAGAAAATGGAGTACACTTCGGACGGAGAAATGCGCGACGTCAATCTCGTCTGCCCCATTCACGGAAGGCTGAACAGGGACATCGAAATCACTAAGTGGGTTCATCAGGGCACAGGGCGATTGGGTATCCACTTCAGATGCAACGCCTGCACTGATGGAAGGTACTATATCGTTACGAGGACCGTTCCCTGACCGCCTTCCTGATAGCTCGTTCGCGCGCTCTCGCAGACTCACGCTTCTGGATAGTCCAGCATATGGAGTTGGAAGTCCGTCCCGCCGCACTCCCGGCACGGCTCCGAGATTGGCTGGGAGAGCACTGAGCGGCCGGTTATGTCCCGGGTACTGTTGTCGTAATACCCGCATTTCTTGCAGGTGCGCGTCCTGAGGTCTCGCCACAGAAGTCTGACCGTGAAGTGTTTGTACTGAAACCGCTGGATGAAGTTGTCCTCGTTGTCCTTGGTCTTGGGGGGAGACAGCATCATCGTGACGGGCACGGCCAACAACCAGGCGTCGAAGCCGATGTAGCCGCTCAGAACGTAGAACGTCGCGCAGACGGGCAACAGCAGCATCCCCATGAACCCGAGGGAAGCGAGGATATACTGCTGCCCGGCGCTCATGCGCATCCACCCCTTCCTCGCCAGGTCGGGGGCGTAGCGGAAGAACGCGCCGAAGAGCGCGCCCCAGAAGACAGTGCTGATGTCGAAGAGCCCATCGACGGCTCGGGTCCTCTGCCTCAAGCGCAAGACGTATGCTAATAAGTCGGCCTTGCATAAAAACCATGTAGCTTCGAAGTTGTGGGCCTCCTTGGGTTTCGCTTATAACGCCGGGTAGGCGTGGTTGAACCACAGGCGTTCTGGCAGTGGCCGAGCGCGTCGGACCAACCCCACCTGGATACCACCAGAATGGGCGAGGCTGGCCGGTCGTGTTACGCGCTCGTACCACTTTTGCCATCTTGATGTTTCTGAGCCATGGAGCTTCCGAGGAACCTCTCGAGGAAGTCGTCTTTCTGCTCTTTCATCTTCGCCCTCTCTTGGGCGAATGCATTGGAAAACTCGCTCCAGTGGGACGCGATGTATCTTTTGAACCACGGCTTTCTCCTGAGACTCCTCAGCGAGTCAAGGTTCAAGTTGTGGTAATGGGCGACGTGCTCTCCCGCCTCCCTGGCGAACTCGGGCGTCCCCGGCGCCTTACCTTTCATGAACGGCATCTCGGCCAGCGACCGCACGGCGTCAAACACCAGCATCTCGTCGTCCACGTACTGGCTGCTCGTCCACGGATGCTGCGTCACCACCAGACCGAGTTCGTTGACTTCTTTCAGGCCCTTGCTGTGAAGCGCCTCGCCGACCCTGTACGCGAGCATGCGACGTACGTCGTTCTCCTCGTCCGCCATGTCTTGGGGTATCTCTACCAGGGCATCCTCAATTCTCCACGGCCCTTCATGCGACTCCTCCGCTTCCGCGACAAACCGACTCTCCTTCAGCTGAATTGACCTCTGCCGCTTTAGGAGTTGAGGGACTGACATTGCGTAGAACTTGGGGTTCGACTTAGCCATCTCGTCGAGGTACTCATCCACGGTCCCCTCAGAGAGGAAGAAGTCGACCGTCTGCTCAAGGTCGGCGACCCCCCTCCGCATGCGGACGTTCTCGCGGATGACCGAAGCCGTGACTTCGGGGACCACCCCGTTCCCCGCCGCATCAAGGAGCGCGGAGACGTCAGCCCTTGAGCGATTCGCGTGGTCCGCGACGCTTTCGAAAAAGAATGTCCGGAGTGCCTCCTCGTTTATCGGAACCTTCGCCCCAATCCTCCGTATCAGAATCGCGTTGCGTAGCAGGTATAGGCCTTGGAAGATGAAACCCAGGCGGGCGGTTAGCACTCTGAGCACTTCTCGCTCGTCGTTCCTGAGCTCATCTTCCTTCATGTTCGGGAACCCGACCAACCTCCCAAATGCCACGTGCGAGAAGCCACCTCCGACTTCGAATTCGTACGCCATTCCCGTGGTGAGTCGAGAGTCGAGCGCTGACAGGTGCTTTACAGCTTCGAACTCCTTAGGGGCTTCCTGCCTCCGGTAGTAGGACGCCGGACCTTCCTCCCGCCTCTCCAGCACATTCTCCTTGACGAGTCTCAACAGGATGCGTTCCATAGTCCTTCTGTTGACCCCCATGGTGCGGCGGAGCACGTCCCCGTGCCTGACCCACTCGTTCTCCCTCTCCCATAAGGCCAGCACCCTGCGCTCACCGGCGGTCGCGCGCTCGTCCACCTTCCCCGACCTGTGTTTCCAGCCGCTCTTCACGGACTGGGAGTGCGAAGGAGCCGTCTTAAAAGAGGCCGAACCGTGTCAGCACTGACACGCTGCGAAGCAGGCTTCTACCCCAAACTGCTTTCCTTCAGCCGAGCGCGGGTCAGCGCCAAACCTTATCTTGAGTTCACAGATATAGAGGACGAACGCGTTGGGTAAGGACGACTTCTGGGGGTTCTTGCAGGCGAGGCTTCTGGTTGCAGTCTTAGGCTTTGTTCTCATCTTCGTGATAGGGGTTCCGCTCCTCTTGGTAAGCTCCCAATGGGGCTTCACCTTCATCTCCTGGGGTGGGGGCATACTCCTCACCTACCTCGTGGTGGACGTCCTGCTTCTCCAGCAAGACAGAGCGAACTGGAAAGCGGTCGAAGAGAAGGTGAGGTCGGTCATACGCTCCGAGCTGCAGGGCATCCGCATCGACGTGACTCTGTTCACCGGCGCCCAAGACGTCGTCGTTTCGTTTCCAGCTGAAGCGACCCGCGAGGAAGAGGAGCATCTCCTTGCAAGTGAGCAACTCAGAGAGGCGCGCAGGCTTGTAGCCGACATTGCAGCTCTGAAGCAGAGAGTGAACCCTCTCTTCTTCCAGGCGGGAAGCCTCTTCGAAAGCAGGGCGGACAAGCTGGCCTCGCTTCAAAACAGGTACTGGTCGCGCCTACTCGAACCGGAGCTAATGGGCTACCTCATCGACTTGGAGGGGAAACTCCGTCTTGTGGGTACCTGTCTCGCCATGTACAACAAGTACAGCGAGGCGCCCGGACCCACGGACGAAGCATTGAAACCACTGCGGATGTTCGAGATTGACAGTAGCAAAGAAGCGCTGTACCAGTCGCTTCAACAGCTTCTCGCCCTCGTTGTCGATGGAATTGACCGGGGAATCGTCCCTACGGAGTAAATGCTGGGCTAATCAGCGCGAGCGCGCGCTGGCCAAGTGCTAACGCAAACGTTCAAGTCAACCGAGTGTGCGTCGCAGGGAGGCTGTGGTAGACAAGGGAGAAGTGGGAAGCATAGCTGCCGTCCTCGCGAGCGCCGTTGGCGCGGCGTGGAGCTGGGCCGCAGGTCTGGGCGTCGGGGCAGTTCTGTTTTCAGTGGCAATCGGCTCCCTGCTCACGTACATCGTACAGACGAGGACTCAGAAGAGCGCGTGGAAGCGGGAGGCCGCCCTGAGGAAGGTGGACGAAATCTACGGCCCCCTCTACGACGAGATGAACAGAATCTCGGAGACGCTCTCAGAGGCCAGCCCTCTGACACCACACCCGACCTTCACCCTTTACCCCCCAGAGGTCGGCTGGCGTGCAATCAAGGCAGGCTACCGATACTACCTAATCGAGGGGGACCTCAGGAACCAGCTCGGCGAATTCCACGACCTCTTAGAAAAGCTCGAAGCTAACCAGAGGAGAATCTACGGCATCGTGGATGCTAAACTCCTTCCCCGCCTCAGGGAGGCATTTGGGGACGATGTCCAGGCGGTTCAATATCAGGTCACCGCCAAGCAGCCGAACGGAATGCCGATATCTATAGCTGGGGAGGCCATCTACGAGCCGATTCTTGAAGGGAAGAATCCACTCGAGCTGACCCGGGCTCGCTACCCTGGCTACACTGACTACGAGCTTGAACTCTCATTACAGCGGGCGGGCCAGATGCTGAAGTTCTTCGGGCAGGGACTGCCCAATCAGGGCGCCAGGGAACGGTTCGACAGGCTCCTCGCAGACTGCATGAAAGAGGTCGCATCCGACTCTACCATCACCCTGATTCAAGACCAAGCTTCAAAGCTGAAGAAATCCGCGGATGCTCTCAAAGCCAGGCTGAGGGAAGCAATCGAAAAACCTTGGAACGTCTGAGGTATGTAAGAAGGTTGGCGAGTTAAGGGAATCCTACGAAGCGTGCGCGCGCAATCGGTGTCGCCCGCATCATTTCCCGATTAGCTGCTTGTTCACTAACTTGATTCCCTTTTCATTCAGGGGCGCCATCCCCACATTGTTCTCGAGCAGGGAAGCGAACGTGCGTATCACAAAGGCCTCAATCTGCTCGATGAAGGCATTGTAGTCTGGGTTTATCTCGAAGAACATGAACCTGTCCCAGTCGTCCGCCAGTCCTACTCGACCAATGCCATTCTTCACGCGGTCACCCAGTCTGTTAGCTTTCCCTACGTACAGTTGCTTGTTCTCGGAGTGGTAGAGGAGATAGATGACATTGATTCTGTCCTTGTAGTCCTCGAGCTCGCGGGCATCCAACCACTTCTTAGAGAAGTTGATGAAGAAGTTCGCCTGCTTGCCTCCCTTCTTGTAGTCTTTCCAATAGTCGAAGAGGTTCTTGTCCTCCATGAAGTTGAACATGCCGTCGAAGTCAGTTTCCTGTCTTGCGAAAGGAACGACTTCGAACCTGTTGTCTCCAAGGTGTCCCAGCTGCATGATTTCCTTCAGTCGCGGCCTCTTCTTGTCAATGGTGGTCGCGTAGCTGTAGAGGAAGAGTTTTCTCAAGGCCTTCAGCGTTTCTTGCTCACTCTCGTAGAATATCTGTACCACATCTCTCTGAGGATACTTGGGGTCTCTCTGTCTGGCCATTCTAATCTTGGCGCGGTGGGGTTTCCCTCTGATGACAAGAATAACATCAGTTACAAGATGCCCTTCTCCCAAGTGGAAGTAATCGATGAATTGTCGAGCTATCCGCTTGCGCAAGTCAAACCCGTAGTAGAAGAATGTGAATCCAGGGACGACGTACGTAGTCGCAAGGGTCTCTGTGCTTGACATCCTTCGCTTGCTCGGGTTTGTGAGGCATTTGAGTCTTGTCTGCGACATCGGCCTGCTGGACGATTGGGACCCATCTTAGAGCCCTGGCAGGGGCGTTTCCAGCCAGTTTGGGCAAATGAGGGGTTCATTACTTGTCGTTCGGGAGCCGTAATGTCTCATTTCGGCACGGGGCCCGGGCAACAATGGCGGCAAAACCTCCTCCTAGAGCTAAACGAGCACGCTGTCGCGGTTGCCGTTGACCCACTAAATGGCGAGCGCCTTGGCGCCCTCCGCGGGTTCCGATGCGTGTACTGAGGGGGTAGGGGTGACC
>JBEKAG010000062.1:0-6691 GCA_050015955.1 Nitrososphaerales archaeon | reverse complement strand
CAAAATAATCTCGAGCCAGTTCGGGAAGACTGTCACGAATAGCACCCTCCTGATCGTAATTACGGGACAGAACGTCTCCTCGTTCGCGACCCAGGCATTGGTCCGAAACATTCTGGACTCGGTGAGCTCTAACAAGAGCATCAGCGGCCTGACACAGAATGTGAGCGTCTACTCTACCCTCTACTCAACGATCGGCTCCGTCCACAGAGCGGTCTATGCGGCACTCGAGGTCGCCAACTCCACCAGTCACGGCCTGCTAAGTGTCTCCCAGCTGGACAGGCTCGCGGTCGAATCTGTCGCAAACGCCACGTCCTTCTCCGTCCGGTTCGTCAACGCGACTTTCCCTCTAGGGCAGGCCTACAACGACTCGTTCGTCTACACTCTCGCCGGCGACATAGTGTGGAATCCAAGTGAGTTCGGGGTAGGCCCGGGTCTGTCGACACTGATTGACTCCCTCGTTTCGCCCTCGCGCAATCTGACCATCATCTCCCTCGGGCTGAACCAATCCTCAAACCAGAACCTCCTTGCAATCAGAGCGATAGTTAAGTCCGAACTTGCGTCGGCTGGTCCCGCCTCAGGGGTCCAATCGGTGCTCGTGACCGGCCAGGATGCCATCTCATACGACTTCGGCAACTCCATTCAGGGGGACATAACAATCATCTTTGTGGCTGCAATCGTCCTCCTCATCGTTGCGACCGGGCTCTTCTTCCGCTCCGTCTTCACGCCTTTCGTCACACTCGGGACCATAGGGGTGGCCTTGGGAATTTCCCAGGTGTTCATCGTCGCCGTGTCGACTTACGTGGCCAAGGTCGACTTCACTGCCCCTACTATCCTTCTCACAATCTTGATCGGAGTAGGAACTGACTACAGCGTCTTCGTAATCGCAAGGTACAGGGAGGAGAGGGTCAAGGGGAGCTCGGTCCAAGAGGCAATCGAGACCTCAATCACTTGGGCAGGCGAGAGCATAACGACCAGCGGCTCCACAGTGATAATCTCATTCCTAGCCCTCGCCCTGACCTCGATTGTCATGCTGAGGTCCATGGGGTTCGTAGTCGGGCTGGGTGTCCTAGTCGCGCTTGCAGTCGCCCTTACGTTGGTCCCTGCGATCATCGGGGTCGCGGCCGAGCGGGCCTTCTGGCCCACATCAGGAGATAGGTTCTCGCGCTACTCGGCTTCAGTGTTGTCGAAGCTGAAGAGCAAGCGCGGCTACTTTTCCCGAAGCGGCACCTTCGCAGTGAAGAGGGCGAAGGTCCTGATTATCCTGACGATCTTGGTCTCGGTCCCTGTCTTGTACGTGTATTCGTCGACCACCCCAACGTATGACTTCCTCTCTGCTGCTCCCAGCGGCCTAGAATCAATCTCGGCGTCGAACAGCCTGGCAGCAGCCTTTGGGAGCGGGAGGCTCTATCCGGCTTATGTGGTTGTCACCTTCGACCACTCGCTTGTGACAGGGAATTCATTCAACGCAACCGAGATGGGGGCCGTCAGCGCGATCTCCAACTACGTGGCCATGTATCAGGACGTTCGCAACGTCACTGGCCCACAGATTGGACGCGACAACAAGACGGCGCTGATCACCGTCAACTTCAGAGTCGATCCATTTCAGACAGCCGCGATTTCAGATGCCAACGCGATACGACAGTACCTCCACGCCAACTTCGGCCCTTCGACCGGGGTGACTGGCGTCTACGTGGGAGGCTCGTCGGGATCCATCCTCGATACGAAGAACACCTTCGACTCCGAGTTCAACTCGGTCGTCCCGATCGTCGCCGTAGGTGTGGCGTTCGTCCTTCTTGTGGTCCTCGGATCCCTCTTCCTTCCCATCTTTGCAGTCTTATCGGTCCTGATGAGCGTAGTCTGGACGCTCGTCACCACCAAACTGATTTTTCAGACATACTTCAACTATCCACTCCTGTTCATCCTGCCGTTCTTACTCTTCGTGACGCTCCTGGGCCTCGGAATGGACTACAACATATTCATCCTGACAAGAATCAGGGAGGAGGCCACGAAGGGAGGCAGTCTCAACGATGCGATCATCAGAGCCATCGAGCAGACCGGTGGCATCATCACCGCGGCCGCAATCATCCTCGCCGGCTCGCTGGGAGCTCTAATGCTTTCTAGCGACCTGCTGCTGAAACAGATGGGCTTCGCATTTGCTTTCTCGATTCTCATCGACGCTCTGATAGTAAGGACCTACCTCGTCCCTGCGGTCATGTCTACTGTCGGCAGATGGAACTGGTTCAGCCCAATTCCGTATCTGAACAGGTCGCATTCCATGTTCAAGCGAGACAATCAGGATCCTGCTTAGTCTTCTTACGAAGGCTAGCCTAGCGGGCCTATGATTGTCGTCCAATGCAGAAGGTGAACTCAGCCGTGAAATCCTCGAGGAGGGCTGCTACTACCTGTCCCAGCTGGCCAGAAGTTCCTTGACGACCCGTCTCCGAGATGACACGACTGGTTCGCGATGGATCGTGTGGTTCGGAAGGCGGTCGGAGTCCTCGGAGACCTCCTCGAAGTCAAGTGGAAAGACACGAAGTCGCAGAGAAGATGAGGAAATCGCCCACACTTAAGTAGGGCCAGATACGCCACATCTTCGAAAAAGAATGCCGCTGGAGATGGTCGACAAGGAGAATCTGGCGAAACTCCTGCGGCAGTTCCTAGGACGGAAGATCCTCGTCATCGGCGACCTGATGGTCATCAGGTTCGTAGAGGTCACGGCTAGGAAGCTCGCACGTGAAGCGCCAGTTCCTGCGGGCGACTATGTGGGAGAGACATTCGTGCCGGGTGGTGCCGCCAACCTTTCGCGCGAGCTCGTCTCCATGGGCGCCTCGGTCAGCTTGGTCGGCCTTGTCGGGTCTGACGAATACGCGACCTGGTTGAAGGCCGAGTTCTCGAGAAACGGGGTCTCCCACACTGGCGTTGTCACTGACACGACACGCCCCACGTCGCTCAGGACCTGGATCATGGTTAACAAGTTTCATTCGCTGAGGCTTGACAGGGAGGACAGGCGTGACGTCCCGCTGACGATGTCGAAGAAGCTCCTTGCCGAGGCCGAGCCGCTCATCAGGGACGTCGACTGCGTCATACTTTCGGATTACGACCGCGGCGCGATTACTAGCTACCTTATCAGTGGTGTTGTCAACGCCGCCCACGCTGCCGGGAAGATTGTGGTGGCCCAGCCGAAGATGCACCACTACCTCGACTTCTCAGGCGTGACCTACGTGAAGTCGAACATGGAGGAGGCGGCGCATGCCACCGGAATGGCGATCGTCAATGAGACGAGCCTCAGGAACATGGGAGTCAACCTGCTCAGCCGCCTTGAGTGCAGAGCGATTCTTCTCACGAGAGGTGAACAAGGCGTCACCCTCTTCGACACGGAGAACGTCACACTATTCCCACCGATAAGCGGAAAGAAGAACCTCTTCAGCAAGGTCGGAGTAAGAGACGCCATGACTGGTGTCTTCGCAATGGCAGTCGCGTCTGGGGGAAATGCCTACCAGGCGACCGTCCTGAGCGACGTCGCAGGTGGAGCGCGGAGCGAGTTGCAGAGGAATGTTCCGCTATCTCTTCACGACCTCGAAGTGAAGGCACAGGACGCGGACGACTTCGTACACAGGATAGTCCAGGCGCCGGTGAGGAGATAATGGAGGCAGCGCAGGAGGTCATCAGGCTGAAAGAGATCGCGAGGAACACCAGGAAGCTGATCCTCGAAAGCCTCGCGGAAGCCGGTTCGGGCCACCCGGGGGGTTCGCTTTCCGCGGTGGAGCTCCTGGTAACACTCTTCTTCCACACAATGAAGCACGACCCGAAGAACCCGTCATGGCCAGACAGAGACAGGTTCTTCCTGAGCAAGGGTCATGCGGCGCCGCTCCTCTACTCAATCCTCGCCCAGGCTGGCTACTTCCCGGTCGATGAGCTGATGACGCTGAGGAAGATGGGTTCAAGGCTCCAGGGACATCCTTCGATGGGGATTCCTGGGATCGAGGCGCCTGCAGGTTCCGAAGGAATCGGGCTCTCCCTCGGTGTTGGTGTCTCGCTAGCAGCGAGAATGGATAGAAGAGCGAGCCGCACGTATGTCCTAATGGGGGATGGAGAGCAGCAGGAGGGGGAGGTGTGGGAGGCCGCAATGGCAGCCTCGAAGTACAGGCTGGACAACCTCACTGCGATCATAGACCGGAACGGAATTCAGCAAGACGGTCTCACGGAACAGATTATGCCTCTTGAGCCCCTCGCCTCAAAATGGAGGGCCTTCAACTGGAACGTCATCGAAGTGGACGGCTACGAGTTCCTCCAGCTTATCGACGGCTTCGACCTCGCTGCGAGCACGAGGAACCGTCCGACCGTTGTCATAGCTCATACTGTCAAGGGGAAGGGAATCTCCTTCATGGAGTGGTCCCCCCATTATCACGGGACAGCGCCTGCAAAGGACACGCTGTCAGAAGTCCTCAGCGAACTGAAGTGATCGATTGAAGACCATACGAATCGCTCCCTCAGTACTCGCATGGGACTTGGGCAACCTCGAAGAGGCCATCGAGATCTCTGTGACGGGCGGTGCAGACCAAGTCCATCTTGATGTGATAGACGGCCACTTTGCTCCCAACATAACCTTTGGGCCCGGCACGGTGAAGGCGCTCAGGAGGCGGTGCGATCTCAAATTCGACACCCACCTGATGATCGACCAACCTCGACTCTACGTCGAAAAGTTCCTGGATGCGGGCTCGGACATTCTCACATTCCACGCCGAAGTGCTCGACGCAAGAGCATTCGACGAGCTCCAAGGTAAAGTCGCGCGCAGGGGCAAGGAGGTCGGGCTCGCGATTAAACCCTCAACCCAACTCCCGGACTGGGCTGTGGCACGCCTCGACAAGATGAGTGTGCTCAACTTCATGACGGTTAACCCCGGGTTCAGCGGCCAGGCGATGGACATGTCGACGATGCCCAAGCTAGAAAAGGTCAGTGCTCTCCTCAAGGAGAAGGGTTCGATGGCCGATATCGAGATAGACGGTGGGGTCGAGCAAGAAAACGTTCGCGAAGTGGTTAAGAGCGGGGGGAACGTCCTTGTCGCAGGAGAAGGCGTCTATGGAAAGAGCGACCCGGTCAAGGCGATCGGGGCGCTCAGAGAACGCGCTGAGCGCGCAGTGAGGGAGAAATGACGATTCCTAGACTGGCGGCCATGAGGGACGCCTACGGCGAGGCGCTCTTGGAGCTGGGTGCCACGAACCCGAGGGTCGTAGTTCTGGGCGCAGACACGACCGGCTCGCTGAAGTCTAGCGTCTTCGCGACGAAGTTCCCAAGCCGGTTCTTCAATGTCGGGATAGCTGAGCAGAACCTCATGGGCATGGCAGCTGGCTTCGCACTCGCTGGCAAGATCCCCTACGCTGGGACATATGCAATCTTCGTTCCAGGCAAGTGCGTCGACCAGATTCGTAACAACATCGCATACCCGAACCTGAACGTGAAAATCGTCTGTTCTCACGGAGGCCTCTCGGTAGGACCCGACGGCGCGTCTCACCAGCAGGTGGAGGACATAGCCATCATGAGGTCAATACCGAAGATGAACGTGATCGTTCCGTCCGACGCGGTCTCGACCAAGGCGATCGTCAAGGCAATTGCCGACATCAGCGGACCGTTCTACGTGAGGCTGCCCAGGCCTTCGACGTCGATAGTGTACGAAGACGGTTTCGAGTACACGCACGGGAAGGCCACGGTCGTAATGGAAGGGTCGGACGTCGCGATTATCGCCTGCGGAATCATGGTCCCGGAGGCAATCAAGGCGGCGTCGTCCCTCAAGGCGAAGGGGGTGGCCGCTGCAGTAGTCGACCTCCATACGATAAAGCCGATAGATGCGGAAACGATAGTCAGGTTCGCGCAGAAGTGCGGGGGGGTCGTCACTGCCGAAGAGCACAACGTGATGGGCGGCATGGGCTCCGCGGTGGCCGAAGTGCTGGGCGAGTCGCGACCCACTCTGATGAAGAGGGTCGGCGTGATGGACACATTCGGCGAAAGCGGGCAGACGGGCGAGCTACTGAGGAAGTACGGCCTGACGTCCTCCAGCATCGAGGATGCTGTCGCACTTCTCATGCGGACAGGGCGCTAGGCTTTAATAGCGAAAAGCGTCGGTCGTTCTCGGATTGAAGCTCTTCCTCGACACTGCCAACCTCGAATGGATCAGGAAGCTGAACCAAATGGGCCTGGTCGATGGCGTCACCACTAACCCGTCTCTTGTCGCCAAAGAGCCCGGCGAGTTCGAGGAGATCATTGTTGGAATCTGCAAGGAGGTCAAAGGGGACGTCAGCGCAGAGGTCGTAAGCACAGTCTACGAGGGAATGGTCGCCGAGGCTAGGCGGCTCTCGTCCCTCGCCTCGAACGTCGTCGTGAAGATTCCCATCACAGCCGAGGGTCTCCGGGCGACCAAGACCGTAAGCTCGGCGGGGATAAGAGTCAATGTGACCCTAGTCTTCTCGGCGAATCAGGGTCTCCTCGCAGCGAAGGCGGGAGCCTCGTTCATCAGCCCCTTCATAGGTCGACTTGACGACATAGGCCAGCGCGGGATGGAGGTGGTCGAGGACTTAGTCAAGATCCGCGACAACTACGGACTGAGGGCTCAAGTCCTCGTTGGGAGCATCAGGCATCCCCAGCATGTCCTTGAGGCGGCAAAGGTGGGTGCCGACATAGCGACGATGCCGCCAGA
>JBEKAG010000061.1:0-6844 GCA_050015955.1 Nitrososphaerales archaeon | reverse complement strand
CTCTCGATTACACTTCGAAGTTCGCGAAGGCGACCCCCGAGAGCGCCAAGAGGCTCCGCAAGGAGTTGGAAACCGAGTGCGGACTCAGTGAAGAGGAGGCCGTCGAGGTCGTTAATGTGATGCCGAGGTCAATCGAGGAGTTGAGGACATTCACCTCAGGATGGAGGAAGCTGCTTCCGACAGAGACTCTCGATAAGATTCTCAAGATACTCAAGTAAGCCGCAAGCGCCCAAGCGTTAAATATCAAGCGGAGGCCGAAAGCAACCAGCAATCAAGGGGATATCGCATGAAACCTCGGACCATGCCGCACGCGGAGGAGCTCCACACCATCTAGGTTTCTCGTCGAGGTGCTTGTTTCGGAATATGTTGCCGGTCGACAAAAAATACGAAGAATTCGTCAGGGTACTGGATTTTATGCCGAGAGGAAAGTCCGAGGCGATTAAGGGGAGAGAGGGGCCGATGGTCGAGGCGATCGGGGAAGAGAGGTTGACGCTGCTCGAGCTGCTCGCGATGGAGAACCAGAGCTTTGGCCTGGGAGAAAGGGTCAAGATAGGAAAGGAAGGGCGAGAAAAGATAGTCAGCGTGCTGGGCAAGCTTACGTACGAAGAGCTCACTTCCGAGGCGAAGGCCTCGCTTCCCGCAGTGGTGGAGAGCGTCGTGAAGGCGAACGAAACGAAGTACGTGGCCTACTTCAACGAGCTACAGCCGCTCACGCCGAGGCTGCACGGACTGGAGCTGATCCCTGGCATCGGGAAGACATTCATGAAGGAGATAGTCGAGATGAGAGAGAAGCAGCCCTTCACGAGCTTCAGCGATATCCAAGAAAGGGTCGGGCTCAGGGACCCTGCGAAGATGATTGCCAAGAGGATAGTGGAGGAGCTCGCTGGGGAATCGCATATCATTCTCTTCGTGAAGAAATGAGCAGGCAGAGACTGGGCCAACACTACCTTGCAGACCGATGGGTCGTAAACAAGATCATAACAAGCGCGAACATCCAACCTGACGAACTGGTCCTAGAAATAGGAACTGGCAGGGGCGTCCTCACCAAGGAGCTCGCTCATCTGGGCGCGGGCCTCGAAGCGTATGAAGTTGATAGGGGGAACCGTACTGCCACGCTCGAGGAGCTTGGCGCCGCGAGGGCCGTCATCCATCTGGGTGACGTCTTCAAGGAGACACCGCGCTTCGATGTCTTGGTCTCGAGCCTGCCTTACTCTAGGTCAGCGACCTTTGTCGAGTGGATCAGCCAAGTCGAATACGACAGGGCCGTAGTGCTTCTCCAGGCAGACTTCGTGAGAAAAATCCTAGCGGCCCCAGGGATGAGAGACTATCGGGCTATGTCAGCTATCGTGCAGATTTCGTCCGAAGTCGAGGTGCTGATGAAAGTGGGTAGGGAATCGTTTTTCCCCCAGCCTAAGGTCAATTCCCTCCTAGTCTCCATGCGGCCGAAGAGGAGGATGGCAGGCGCAGAGATTTCGAAGATCAAACGACTCTTCTCCCTGAGGAGAAGGGAGGTCATTTCCGCGGTGGCCAAGCTTGGGATGGCCCGACCCGAGACCGACTACGGCAGGAGGCGCGTCTACTCCCTTACGCCGGATGAAGTCTTAGAGATTTGCGGCCAGGTGGACGGGCTGACGGGCGCGCCCTAGCGCGGACCGATTCAATAGCGAGCAGAGAGAGCTCGCATCGGAACGAACCTCGCCAGATGCTGGACCCAGGTGGGTAGGCTGTTCGTGGGAATCAGCGTTCGGGGGGGCGCCTCGGAGGGCTCTTCTGTGACCGCGACGGCGGCTAATTCTGGTTTAAGAACGACTGGAGGCCGGGCACCCGTCGAACACAGTTGATCCCAGCTGGCGCGTCTGTGACGCTCATTGAGCCAATCTATCCGGTCAACGTCGGGCACACCGCGAGGCTGGTGAAGAACTTCGGGGTCAAGAAGCTGTATCTGGTGAAGCCCAAGGTCGACATTTCTGTGGCCGCCATCTATGCGTCTCACGCCTCGGATGTCCTCGACAGGGCCATAGTCACAACCTTCGAAAGAGTGAGGAAGGAGAACGAACTTCTCGTGGCTACGACCGCCGTGAGGGCCTCGAAGAAATCAAATGTGATAAGGAGGACGGTCTGTCCGGACCGGCTGCATGCCTTGTTGTCGTCTTCGCGAACGTCGACTCTCGTTTTCGGAAGGGACACGACGGGGTTGACCAACGAAGAAATCAGGATGTGTGATGTGACCACGACGGTAGACACGACCCCGGCCTACAGGGCCCTGAACCTTGGTCATGCGGTGGCGATAGTCCTCTACCTCGCCTCTAGACGAGAGGGAGGAAGGGGAAGGGTCCAGAGCCGGAAGGCGAGGGAGGTCTTCGCGAGGAGCCTCTACGAACTCGCGGTGGTCTCCAGAATGCCCCAGCACAGGATGAAGAACCTCTTCGAAGTAGGGAAAAGGATTGCAACTACTTCGAACCTCAACGACACACAGCTGAATCTTATGACAGGGGTCTTCCGGAAGGCCCTATCGGCCCTTGACCCTCAAGACCTCGACTCGAAGACGTAGACCGCCCTCTTCACCCAACGCGTGCTTTCGAACGACAGCCTCACGGGATACTGGAAGCCGACCGGGCCGGGCTGGAAGAGCCTGAGCCCCAACTTCCGTCCTTCGAGAGTCAAGGAGACCTCTTCACCGTCCATCGTCTGTATCACGGGTACGACCATGACGATCTTGCCCCCGGGTTGGAGGACTTCGGTCATCGATGCAAGGGAATCGCCGTAGATTTCGCCTGCCCGATTGATCAGGTCGGTGGTGGTGCTGGTCTTGGGCCTCGCTTCGATCTTCGGGAGGAGCAGCGGCTCAGTGACCACGGCATCGACCTTCGACCTCCGGAGCATGCGGGGGAGCTCCCTGGCGTCTCCCACCCTGATATCGTAACCCCTGTCCTTGAAGGTGCCCACTAGCCATCCGAGATTCTTCCTAGCGTCCCTAACTCGGTTGGTCTTGGCGTCGAGACCCAGACAGCGCATCGAACGAATGAAAGCCTCGGCCAGAATGGTTCCCGAGCCACAAAAGGGGTCCAAAACCGTCTGACCCTCCCTGAGGCCGGATAGGTTGAGCAGCACCCGGGCGAGCTTCGGGGACATCGAGATATCTGAATGCGGAATCGGTTTCTGCATCCCGCGCTTGCGCATCGATGCAGAATCGGGGACCCATGTGGTCGGCCCAAGTCCAATGCCTCCGTGGTAGGGAAACGCGATGACGTCGAGGGCCGACCTCGAGAGGATTTCTTCCGCGAGCAACTCGTTGTTGTTAGGCCTGAGGAGGTGTGCTTTGCTGAACCCAGCTCCCTTGACTTCGTCGAGGAGCGACCTGACGATCGTCTCGTAATCGTCCTCGCCGATGTCGTAGCCGCTGACGGACAGTGTTACCTTATCGTGGAGATGCTCTATGACCTTCTCCGTAATCTTGTCAATCCCCGTTGAGGACCCATTGGAGACCGCCATCAGCGGGGCAACCTTGTGGACCCCGGCAAGGTCCGTGACCCGGTCCGGACCCGGCGGCCTGACCCTCAGGACGGAAACCCGTTCGCACGGTGATTCTACCCTCAGGACCGACCCTTCTAACACCGAACAGGCTTCCAAGACGGAGAGTCTTCCGAAAGCGAGCACCAAGGCGACCTCATCGGAGTCAATGAGACGCCTCGAGAGGACGAAAGGCATCGAACCCGCGACCTAGGGTGGCGGTATTAAGCGTGAAGATTAATTAGGGGTGGAAGTCGGCGAGACAATCTTAGCTGAATGGACTTGCACGGCAAGAACTACCGGACAATACGCGGGATGGCGTTCACCAGCAAGAAGTTCGCCCCTGGTGCCCCTAACCCGAAAGTGGCCAGATTCACGACCGGGAAAGCCAGTCTCGACTACAACTTCATGCTCAGGTTGATATCCGATGGGAGGGTCCAGATCAGGCACAACGCGTTGGAAGCTGCTAGGGTCGCAGCTAACAAGAAGCTAGCGCCAATCGGTGAGGAGGGCTACCATCTCTTGGTGAAGACCTACCCTCACATCATCCTCAGGGAGAACAAGATGATTGCGACCGCAGGGGCAGACAGGCTCCAGGAGGGGATGCGGAAGGCCTTCGGGAAGCCGATCGGGCTCGCCGCAAGGGTGGAGATTGGAAGCATTGTGCTAGAGCTCAGCGTGAAGTCTGAGAACCTTGACAAGGCGAAGGAGGCCATGAAGGCGGCGTCAGCGAAGCTGCCCATGAAAACGCATTCGGAGATAATCCAGTTAGAGAAGAAGATTGTTAGTTGACCGTTAGGATCGATGAGGCCAGGGTCTTCGAGATAATCGAAGCGAAGCGGCCTTCGGTAGTAGTTGTGAACGCGCCGGGAGGGCTCCTCAGGCAGACCAAGAACCTGATGGAGTCGGTCAAGGAGAAGTATGGTGTAACCTGCATTCTCGTAGGTGACAGTTGCTTCGGGATTTGCGATACAGTCGACGACGAAGTAGAGAAACTGCACGCTGGCCTCGCCCTGCATATAGGCCACAATGCAATAATCAAGGCCGCCGGAGACTACACGTACCTGATAGACGCAGTAGATGATGTGGAGTTCGACGAAGTCGTAGAGATAGCTGTCCCGACACTGGCTCCCTACAAAAGGCTCGGCCTAGCGACGTTCAGCCAGCACCTGCACCAGCTCGGGCCCGTCAAGAGGAAGCTCGAACAGAAGGGGTTCGATGTCAGCGTGGGGAAACAGAGTAACCTGATGATGGAAGGCCAGATTTCTGGATGCGACTTCTCGACGTCGCAGCCTCTGCACGATGCAGTCGACGCGTTTGTCTTCCTTGGCGAAAGTGAGTTCCACGCCGTTGGCCTGGCGCTCGCGACTGCTAAACCGACCTTCATGCTGGACCCATACACGAACGAGGTGACCGATGTTCGGGCCGCCGCAGAGGCGCGACAGAAGCGGGCGGTGCTAGCCGTCTACAAGGCCCTCGATGCGAGGATTTTTGGAGTGATCACAGGACTGAAGGAAGGCCAAGAGATGCTTGACAGGAGCAAGTGGATATCCAAGAAGCTTGAGATGAACGGGAGGAAGGTAGTGCAGATCGCGTTGAGAGACGTGACCCCGGAGCGACTGGCGCCCCATCGTGAGATAGAAGCGTTCATACAGACCGCATGTCCGAGGATATCGATTGACGGCTTCAACTTCGACAGGCCCATCCTTTCGATTCCGCAGGCGGACGCCCTAGTCGCCTTGATGGAGAGAGGGGAGATAGGCGAGTTCCTACAGAGGCCGAAATGGATAGAACTGGCCGTCGGGCTGGTGAAGCGATGAAAGAGACAGAAACGAAGGCAAAGAGGGTCCTGCCGGGTGACAAGGTCGCCATCTCGGAAGAGTTTTTGCCCGGGAAGAACACATATGACGACGCAGGTCTGATTCGGGCCCTTGCCGTGGGGAGCGTACAGAAGGATATGAAGAGCATGGAAATCTCCGTGAAGCCCGTGGTGGAGGCCTCGATGCTCAGGGTCGGGGATTGGGTTACGGGGCAGGTCGAGGTCGCGCAATCCAATTCAGCCGGTCTCAAGATCTATTACGTCAACGGGGGGCGTATGGACAAGGACTTCTCGGGTACGCTTTCACTTCGAAGTTTCGGGGGAGGGAGGGGAGTCAGGAGGGAACCGCCGGTAAAGTTCGGGGACATCGTCAGGTGCAGGGTCTTCAGCCTCGTCAACGGCATAATTCACCTTTCAATTGACGAGGAAGACATGGGAGTCATTCATGCTTCGTGCGGGAACTGTGGGAAGCCCCTTCTCACAGGGGGGAGGGACAGGGTTAAGTGCGATGAATGCGGCAACGTCGAGGTCAGAAAGCTGGCCGCCGACTTCGGAACGACCCCGATTCGGCCGTGAGCTTATTAACAAGACACGGGGGGCACGTTAGGAAATTGCAGATTCAGGTTAGCACCGACGATGAAAAGGGCCTTACCGTAGAGATTATGGGAGAGGACTACTCCCTGGCCGAAATCGTACATCATGAGCTCCTTGAAGAGAAGAGCGTCACCTTCGCAGGAGTGCTCCCTCCTCACCCGTTGATCAAGAAACTCGTCCTCAAAGTCAGGGCACAGCGAACAAAGCCGGAGAAGGGGTTTTCCAACAGCGTTGAAAGGGCGATTCAGACAACCCAGGAGCTCCTAGCAGGCGTACAGAAGGCGCTCGGTGGTGGGTCCAACTGAAGTTCTGCCCGAAGTGCGGCACACGTTTGAAGCTGAAGCAAGTCAAGGGGCCCCGAGAAATATCGATAACCTACCTCTGTGACAACTGCGGGTACTCCAACAAGGCAGGAAAGACGGTGATGCAGGCCACAGAGGAGGAGCTTGTGAACGTCGCCCCGATTAAGGTTGTCGGTGACAAGGAGAACAAGCTGACATCCCTTCCCACTACCAAGATTGAGTGTCCGAAGTGCGGCAATGATGAAGCAATGTGGTGGTTCCTGCAAACGAGGAGCGGAGATGAGCCGCCGACCCAGTTCTATAGGTGTCTGAAGTGCAACCACACCTGGCGTAGTTACTCCTAAACTTCGTCTCTGGTGCAGATCTCCACGGCGTCCCCGCCGGCTATGAGGATGTCCGCATTGGCAGCGGGCAGTGAAGCGACGTCTTCGACCTCGAACGGACCGTACCGCCTCAAGTGCAGGCCGACCAGTTCGTCGACGTGTTTTGTGAACCTTACGCTAATGCTCCTTTCGGCCTCGCTCTTGTAGGCGAACTCGACAAAAGAGGGCCGGCCTGCCGAGATAGCCTCGATGAAAGTTTCGAACCTCTTCTGGAACTTCTGCTGGGCGGAGCAGAC
>JBEKAG010000060.1:0-6861 GCA_050015955.1 Nitrososphaerales archaeon | reverse complement strand
TATCTTGAGGGCAGTCGACTTTCCGATCCCGTTCCGGCCGACGAGGCCGACGACCTGCCCTTTCCTGACCACGGGTATCCGAAAGAGCCTGAAGGAGTTGACCCCGTACTGATGGATCTTCTCCGTCTTTAGCTCCTCGCTCAGGTTCAGGATGTCGATGGCGTCGAAGGGGCAGACTTTGGTGCAGATCCCGCAGCCGATGCAGAGTTCCTCGGAGATGAGCGCGATTCTGTTCCCCCCGAGCACGATGCACTCGTCGCCGTTGATGTTGACCGGGCATTCCTTGATGCACTCCAATCCGCACTTCTTCGACTGGCAGAGATCTTCGTCTACGACAGCGACTCTGTGCACCATTGTCGCTCCCTCAAATCTCGCTGAGTCTCTTCGGGATGGGGCAGAACGAGCAGATGGCCGGGTCGTCTTCGAGGTTCAGGCTCTCGACACTGTGCCTCAGTCGCATGGATGCCCAGACCTTCTTCTCGCTTGCCACCCCCGTTAGGTGAATCGCTTCGTGCTCCACGATGACCGGGAGGAGCCTGCACCTTGTGCAGATAGGTTTTACGAAGGCGAGAGGTTTCAGACTGCTCGCCGTCATCGCGACGCCTGTCGTCCCCGCCAGCCAGAAGATCACGATGTACCCCAGTATTCCGGTCGGCCCCCTGAGCAGCCACCCGATGCCCAGGCTGGCAACCACTAGGACGAGCCCCAGAAGAAGACCCGACCTTCCCCCATGGAATGAGACTCCGCGCGTGCTCTTTGAGAAGGTCGGCGCCAGCAGAGACGGGATCAACATCTGGAGGAGCGGTGAGAGGGTAACCACCCTCGTCCTCTTGGCCATCAGCTCCCATCCGGAGTCTGGAACCGACAATTCTGGATTCGACCGCCCGGATGTCTATTTATTCGTGAACAGGGCTTTCCTAGGGCGTCGTCACCGCACTCCATTCGCTGAGTGTGTCCACACAACGCGAATCACCGACCGGTTCTCTTTTTGAGTTGATGCCTTGCTTTGCTGAGCGCCTTCTCGATCGACTCCTTGCCACCCTGCAACCCGAAGTGCTCCAGGAGGACGCGCTCACCCTCCTCGAGGCTCTCTTCCGTGAAGAGGACCTGTAGGATCAGCCGTTCGATATCGCTCAGGTCCATCGACTCTAGTGCAACTTTTATCCTCGACTCGTCCTCGACAAGGTCGTCAATCATCCTGCCGAGCCTTCTTGCCTGGTCCCGCACACGCCTTCTCTGGAGGATTGCCTCCTCGGCCAAGTACTCCAAGTCTAGAGGCCGGTCCGGTTCTTCCGGGGGTGACGAAGGCTTCCCACTGAGCTTCACCAGAGTGAGGCCACCCGCAGAGAAATCCCTCAACCTCGTTCCCTTCGCCGCGTAGACCTTGCGGACAGCCAAGCCGGGGCTCCTGACGCTCGTCTCCTCGACTAGTCCCAGCTCTTCCAGCTTCCTCAGATGCTTGAGCACTCCCTGAATTGAGATCCCGGTGGCAGCCGCGAGCTCTCCCAAGGTCCGAAGCCTGGTCGAGACGAGGTCCGCCACCTTTAGCCTGGTACGAGAAGAAATCACCTCGGGAAGCGGGTCGCAAGCCATGAGGAGCTGGAGGACAAAGGGTTTATAAAAGGGTTTAACCTAGAGGTAATCAACCAAAGGTTAAACACATGAGCGAGGACAGTAGGAAGAATCTGAGAGACATGCTAGACGAGCTGGACAAGTACTTCGAAGAGTTCGAGAAGGATGTCCAGGACGTCGTCAGGAACAGCGTTTCGGCTGTCCGTTCGCAGACAGAGCCCTACGTAGCCGGATTCTCGTTCAGACTCGGCCCGGAGGGGAGACCAAACGTCCAGTTCTTCGGTGATAGTCCTCTACATCACGACGGCTTCCGGTCGCCGATGAGCGAGCAGATACTCGACGAAAAGAACGGTTTGCTCAGGCTCGTGCTGGACATGCCAGGCGTGGAGAAGAGCGACATCCAGGTGGAGGCTACTGATGACAGAGCGGTCGTGACCGCCGAGAGGGGCTCGAGGAAGTACAAGGCTGACATCGGCCTGAAGGCGCAGATCCAGCCCGACGACGGAAGAGCCGAATACAAGAACGGCGTATTGGAGATTTCGTTTTCGTTGAGGGACAAGACTAATAAGGGCTACAGGAGGGTAAACATTGTCTGAGGGTTCGTCAGGGTTGAGTCAGCAACAGGTCCAACTGAAGGTCCTCGAAGCCTACACGCGTGACGTCGGCAGGGGAGTCGCAAGGATCGACTACGACGCGATGGACGGCCTCGATGCTTCCACTGGCGATGTGATCGAGATCAAGGGCAAGAGGCGGACGGTCGCGAAATGCCTCCCGCTGTATCCTTCGGACGAAGGCAGGGGGATTGTCAGGATCGACGGTCTGATCAGGAACAACGCAGGTGTGGCGATTGGCGACGTCGTTGCTGTAAAGAAGGTGAAGGCTCCTCCGGCAGAGAAAATTGTCGTCGCGCCCCTCGAGGCTGTGCCCCCGATTGACGAAAGGTACTTGGCCGACGCCCTCGAAAGCGTTCCAGTCACGAAGGGAGACAACATCATGATTCCTTACTTCGGAGGCAGGCTCACGTTCCAAGTGGTCGGCGTGAATCCAGCCGCGGACGCGGTGCTAATCACCCAGCGTACAGTCTTCGTGATCTCTGAGAAGGGGGAGGCGCTCCGCGGCGTCCCGCAGGTGACCTACGAGGACATCGGCGGCCTGAGGGATGAGATCCAGAAGGTGAGGGAGATGATCGAGCTACCGCTCCGCCACCCGGAGATCTTCGAGAAGCTCGGCGTTGAAGCACCGAAAGGGATCCTCCTCTACGGTCCTCCGGGGACTGGCAAGACGCTGCTGGCGAAGGCCGTCGCCACCGAGAGCAACGCCCACTTCATTCCGATAAGTGGGCCCGAGATAATGTCGAAGTTCTACGGAGAATCGGAAGCCCGTCTCAGGGAGATCTTCAAGGAGGCAAGGGAGAAGGCGCCCACGATAATCTTCATCGATGAGATCGACTCCATCGCTCCGAAGAGAGAGGAGGTCACGGGCGAAGTAGAAAGACGGGTCGTCAGCCAGCTCCTTTCGCTGATGGACGGTCTAGAAGCTAGGGGCAAGGTCATCGTGATCGCGGCCACGAACCGCCCCAATGCCATCGACCCTGCGCTCAGGAGGCCAGGAAGGTTCGACAGGGAAATCGAGATCAAGGTGCCATCGAAGAGCGGAAGGCTGGAGATTCTTCAGATCCACACCAGGCACATGCCGCTCGCCCAGGGAGAGGACAAACGCGGAAGCCCGCCGGACAAGATTGTCGACGTTGAGAAGCTAGCGGCCGTCACCCACGGGTTCGTTGGCGCAGACTTGGAGTATCTCTGCAAGGAGGCCGCGATGAAGACGCTCCGCAGGAACCTGCCGGACATCCAGCTGGAGGAGGACAGGCTCAGCCCAGAGACCCTGGACAAGCTCATAGTCACGATGCAGGACTTCGAGGATGCTCTGAAGGATGTGATGCCCTCAGCCATGAGGGAGGTCTACCTCGAAACACCGGACGTTAAGTGGTCGGACATAGGCGGCCTCGAGAACGTGAAGAAGGAGCTTCAGGAGGCGGTCGAATGGCCGTTGAAGTATGGCGATCTCTACGGAAAGATTGGCTACACTATGCCGAAGGGTATCATGGTCTACGGGCCTTCGGGGACCGGCAAGACGCTTCTGGCCAAGGCCGTGGCCACGGAGAGCGAGGCCAATTTCATCAGCGTTAGGGGTCCAGAGCTTCTCAGCAAGTGGGTCGGCGAATCTGAGAGGGGAGTCAGGGAGGTCTTCAGGCGCGCCCGCCAGGCGTCGCCCTGCGTTATTTTCTTCGACGAGGTCGACGCCATCGCGCCGGTCAGGGGGATGGGCGGGGACAGCATGGTGACCGAAAGGGTCGTCAGCCAGCTGCTCACCGAGCTGGACGGCATTCAGAGCCTGCAGGGAGTTGTCGTCCTTGCCGCGACCAACAGGATTGATATGGTGGACCCGGCGCTCCTCAGAGCCGGGAGGTTCGACAAGCTGGTCCAGGTCCCACTGCCCGACAAAGCGGCAAGGAAGGAAGTGCTCAAGATCCACATGAAAGGAATCCCGACAGCGAAGGACGTCGACGTGGACAAGATAGTGGACATGACGGACGGGCTGAGCGGGGCAGACTTGGCTCAGCTCGCCAACACCGCGGTCTCCATTGTGCTGCAGGAGTTCATCTCGAAGTATCCGAAGCCGGAGGACGCCAAGAAGCACGTCGAGGAGGCGATAGTGAAAATGGACGCATTCACGGACGCCCTCAAGAAGGTTCGCTCCTCGAGAGACGGGAAGCCCATGGAGAAGGTAGCCGTTCCCTACTACAGGTGAGCCGCACTCTTCCTTCAACCCGACCCATCAAAACATTGTACCGCGGCGCCTTTTGTTGCTGTGCGCGAGTACGCCCCTTTGCACACCCAGCGCGAAGTGTGAAGTGAGGGTGCTAGTAGGCCAAGACCGATCAATCCCTTTGGGAACAACCGCACTCGTCCAGCAGGACTCTGACAAGGTTATAATTCGACCTCCCGAATCTGTTGCACGTTGCAGCAGAGCCCACGGATCCTCGGCCGAGGCACCTGGCTCGACAAGGTCGCGCAGGACACAATTGAAAGGGAAAAGGCGCTCGGCAGGAACCTCTCCATCATCCGAGTCGAGAGTGGGCTAGGTGCCTCCGGGCTCCCTCACATCGGCAGCGTCGGCGACGCGGTAAGAAGCTTCGGCATCAAGCTGGCACTTGAGACTGCTGGGTACAAGTCGGATCTCATCGCATACTCTGATGACTTCGACGGCCTGAGGAAGGTCCCCGCAGGCTTCCCGGCCTGGCTCAAGGATTACATCGCCCATCCCGTGTCGAGGATTCCCGATCCGTTCGACTGCCATGCGTCCTACGCGGGGCACGTCGGGTTCCTTCTACGCGATTCGCTCGATAGACTGGGGGTGGTGTACAGCTTCCAGAGCGGCACCGAGGCGTACAAATCCGGGCTGCTGAACGATCAGATCAAGCTGATCCTGTCGCATTCGAAGTCCATCGGCAGGAAGATCAACGATTTGGTAGGCCAGTCAAAGTACGAACGGGACCTTCCCTATACGCCAGTCTGCGAACAGTGCAACCGCATCTACACCACGCGGTCCCTTTCTTTTAACCCGAAGAAGGACGCCGTCCACTACAGGTGCCAGGGCACCAAGCTCGGGGACAGGTTCCTGAAGGGCTGCGGCCATGAAGGGGAGGCGAAGATCACGGAGGGGAACGGGAAGCTGATGTGGAAGGTAGAGTTCGCCGCAAGGTGGGCGGCCTTCGACATCAGGTTCGAGGCCTATGGGAAGGAGCTGACCGACTCGGTCAAGATAAATGACTGGGTTGCGGAGCACACTCTGAAGTACCCGCCGCCCTTCCATGCGAGGTACGAGCTTTTCCAGGACAAGTCTGGGCGAAAGATCTCGAAATCTGTGGGGAACCTGGTGACGCCAGGCGAGTGGCTGGAGTACGCTTCACCCGAAAGTCTCAGACTACTGAATTACAAGAGGATTGTAGGCGCCAGGAACGTCTCCCTCGAGGACATTCCGGTCTACATGGAGGACTTCGATGACCTGGAGGAGCACTACTTCTCCAAGGCGAGTGACCCCAACCAGATGAAGGAGGCCAGGTTTAGGGGCCTTTATGAGTACACTATGCTGCTGAAAATGCCTAAGGCGAAGGGCGTACACGTACCCTACAGGCTGTTATCACAGCTAGCCGCGGTCGCGCCGAAGGACGCGGAACAAGAATACGTTGTGAAGCGGTTGATTGCCTACGGGATGGTGAAGGGACCGACCCCCGAGATTATGCAGCGGATCTCCTGGGCTTCGAAGTGGGCCCTAAGAGAAGGGAGGCCGAGCGGAAGGCCGGTAGAGGTCAGCCTGGAAGCCCGTACCGCGGTTAGGGAGTTCGCTCGAGCAATACGAATGCTTTCGGATCCGGACGCCATTCAGAACGCGGCGTTCGAGGCCGTCAAGAGGAACCATCTCAAGCCGGGGGACTTCTTTCCAGTAGTCTATTCGATCCTGCTCGGGTCTGACCGGGGCCCGAGACTTGGTCCCTACGTGGTTGATTCCGGTCCCGCAGCCGTGAGCATGTCTCTCCTCGACGCAGTGGGTTCCTGAGCCAAACAATCAACCTCTCAGGTCCGTTCGTCAGGGACGATGTGGTCTCTCTTGAGGTGTAACGAGGAAGCCGAGCGAATGCTTCTCGATTTCTAGGTCAAGCTTCTCGAAACTCGACACGGTTCCGACATCGTACCACGCCTCGCCCGTGTAGAATGCCGCTACCTTCAGACCCCTGTCCAAGAGGGCAGGAAGTAGGTGCGCCATCAGGTCCGTGTTCTTTGGGCCTGCGAGCCTCCGTGCCAGGTCCATCGCTGTTGGCCCCAGGACCATGCAGCCCGTTGTCACGCTCAGGTTCAGTGTCGGTTTCTCGTGAACGGAAACCACGAACCCCGCCCTGCCGACCTTGGCAATCCCGACAGGAAGGGCGTATCCCCTGAAGAGCACGAGCGTCGCGTCCGCCTCCTTCTTCCTGTGTCTGGCGACGAGGTTGGTGATGTTGAGGTCCGAAAGGACATCACCGTAGTAGACGAGGAGTTCGTCGCACTTCGAGATCGCTCCTTTCCTCAGGGCGTTCGCCACCGCGTTGAGGCTCCCGCGCTGGTCCGCGGCGTCCTCCGAGTACTTGAGGTTCACTCTGTACGCTGTCCCGTCGCCGAAATAACGCTTGACGTCCTCCGAGCGGTAGCCCGTCAGCAGAGCGATGCTGTTCACACCATGGCGTTCTAG
>JBEKAG010000059.1:0-6914 GCA_050015955.1 Nitrososphaerales archaeon | reverse complement strand
CCAGAACCACAGTCCCGGCGACTACGAGAAGAGAAGCGAAGACCAATTCGCCCACGGCGATCAACACCTCTGGGAACACACTGTGCCTCAGCCGCCCACTCTGGAGGGCATCTACGAACTTGCGGAGGCTCGGGTCGTGCGAATTCGCCAGCTTCACTATTAGCTTCGCTCTGAGTTCAGCTTCCGACCCTTGAAGAAGCATCAACGACTTGATATTGAGGATGAGCCTGTCCAACAACTCATCTGTCACTCTCTCGCTGCTGCTCAACAGAGACCCTTCATGCTCACGAAGGGAGTATTTCTCCGTTCACTTGTCAGACTCAGGCAAGAAAAAAAGGGTTATAGCGTCATGAATGCTCCCGGCAATCGGATGGACACAGCCGCCTCCTTGAAACAGACGGTCACTCACCTGTTCGACGCGGTCAGGTACAGCAACCACGCCAAGGAGCTCGAAGACAGTGCAAGAAATGCCGAAAGCGACCTTGAAGCGGAGCTAAGGAAGCTGAAGAGTCACACAGAAGAGCTCTCGCACCTCCTCGGCTCGATGAAGAGCGGCTCGGCGGTGCTTCGGGAGCTGTCAAATCAGCTCGAGGAATTCCTGAGCACCGCCAAAGGACAGGCAGAAGAGAAACTCAAGAGGAACGCAAAAGAACAGCTCACGAAATACAGAACGAGGGCCTCTACTGAAAACGACATGGCACTCAAGAGTCTGGAGGCGTACTTGGCCTCCGACCCACTTCCAATCATCGAGAACACGGTCCATGTCAAGCTTGCGAACAATCTCTACGAAGCTGATTCAAGGTACGAATGTGAAGGGAGAATCAAGTACGCCTTCAGACTGGCAGCCCAGAACTCCCGCCTGTTCCAGCAGGAGATGAGTCTCTCTCAGTTGGGTTACGAATTGAAGATTCCCGTGAGATTCTCCCGGGTCCCGTTGAAGAAGAACCGAGTCCCTGGTTTTGAGCGGCTTGACCATTATGCCCTTGTCAACGCAGAGACATCGGGGGGGAGGACGCATGCGAGCTTCGAGAAAATCAGGGACGGGGCCAAGCTTAAGGTGGTCACCTCCGGACCTAAGGCCGACGATTTCGTAGGCTTAGAGTACAGCGACCGGTCATTAGTCGTGAACGTCATGAACGACCCCGCCCTGACCGCGCACCTCGACCTAGCGAACATCAGGAAGGCCATGGGCGAACTGGCTGGTGGGCTCACTGACCTCGCAGAGAAAAAGGTGTCACTCCTGAACCTCTCCCTTGACGGAGAGGAGTCCTTGAGTAATCCGGACTACCAAAGGATTCTCCAGTTGGTGCTCGAGGTACTTGGTTCCAGCTATAGGTCCGTGCTAGAGAAGGTTTCAGGGGGTAAGAACGAACCCAAGGGAGAAGACAGGTTGAGCAGAGCCTTCGTAAGAGAAAGGCTGAAGGTCTTGGGCACGCTTTCCAAGCAAGTGTCCGAGGCCTTGGAACTCCAAGAACCGCAGTAATAGCGATCCATTATGACGAGTTAACCTTGGTTAGCAGCGTGCGGTTCCAGATGTAGACTTCAGAATGTGTAAGGCGTGTCTACTCTTCTGCATTGAGGTGCCACAGAAGTTAGGCTTGCCGCCTTATTTCGTTACGGGTTCACTACTACCGAGAAGCCGGAAGAATGGCAGACTCGTCCAAAGCCAAGTGGAAGATGACATGGTCCTTTGTCGTAGCAAGTCCTTCTCTACTCTCCCGGGAAGCCGTCCTCAAACAGGTCCGACCGAGGCAGTGCTATTTGCACGACCATAGAACAAGAGACGAATCCGAAGAGTAGACTGACCATCTCAAAGACGAGTAGGACCGGGAAAGTGCGCATTCAGGTTCGGGTCAGGTGGGGTCCGCCCCACGCTAGATGGTGTCGAGCGCGCGCACACTCTTGGGGACCCGCAGTTTGGGCGTCCCCTCGGCGTAGCTCGCGCGCTATGTCGCTAGTCGGGAAATGGTTCGGTTCTTCCGCTGCTGCCCGGAAGAGAGCCAATTATGATTGCAGCTAGGAATATCGCGAGCACTATGCCTATTCCGATTGTGACTATTCCGGCGGCTTGACTTGGAGTGTCGATTAACCATGCTCCTGCGACGATTGGAACAGCGACAAGAAACACAATCCCTACTGCGAAAGCGAGCCTCAGCGCCTTTATCGTTTCAGGAAGGACTGCTAATAACGATTGCGTGCGGTCACAGACATGGGGATGCCAGCGCAACGCCCGCGCGCGCGCGCGCGGGCCGAGGGAGAGAACAGGTGGATGGCAGTCATCCAGAACTCCGCCTTGAGACATCGCCCTGCACCCGCCGAGCAAAACTGACTTCTCTGTCGAAACTCCTCAACTCAGGCTCGGAGCCAAGCCTCTTCAGAAACTCTCCTCTTGAGTCCTGTAGGTCTGAGACATACACGTTGAAGGCGTCCGTCAGCAGTCTCTCATGGATGTTGATGAATTCTCTGAATTGATAATCGCTGTCGCTGCCTGCCAATTCCTTTAGTGCCCCCTCCGTTTCCTTCTCGATTGAACCGATGTCCAAGTCAAGGAACTCCTTTCCCAGCAGGGCATCCCCTTCCTCAGTCTTGGTCGCTCCCTTCGCCTTCTCGCCATAGTGCGTCAGCACTCGTTTGAACAGACTCAGGACTTGGTCTTTTTCCAACTGCATCAGGGTAGACATGAGGCCGCGATAAGGCTTACGCGCGCGCAGCTGGTTTGGGCACACAACTCGATGGTCCCACAGTGACCCCACGGTAGTGGGTAGTGCCTTGGACCTCGCCTAAACTCGAAAGAGTCCCCCTGCTTTCGTGATGCTTTCAGGGCGTCAGAGTTTGGGCGTCAGCGCATGCAGGGCGCGAAGCTAAGATCTTACTTGGGGCTTGTTAGGCTGCGCAACCGTCATGCCTGCTTCTGACCTCTCTATGGCGTCCAGCAGGGACTGATACGGGGGCTCGCGAGGAGTGTTCATCTCTAGCAAACTCATCTCGTCGGAGAGCATCTCCATGGTGGTGAGGACGGAGCGAGCGCTGGACCCGAACATCTTGGAGATCGTCCTGACGAACTTCTCCGCATTGCACCTAGCCTTCGGGCCTATGCAGAACCGCAGGACGTGCGAAGGGTCTTCCCCGAAGAGCTGCGGAAGCGTAGAACGAAGCACTTCATCGAAGGTCAACCCGACATTCTCCAGCTCCTTCATCCTGTCGATGAAAGCCAGCTCCCATCTATTAGGTATCCGGCCCCACTTCAGGGTGAGGGCAGCCCTGCGAAGCACAAAGAGGAAGCGACGTGGAAAGGAGCGCGAACGTCGTACGAGCAAGTATGACTCGTCCACCTCGTACCTCCTTCTCATCCTCGGTACGGGAGGTCGCACTTTCACCGCTGACTCACCTGGTCCTGTAACTTGGTCAAGAGGTCCACTCCCATTCTACCAGTAATAATCAGAAAAAGGGAGCGCACGACTTTCGGGCCGTGCGCCTGTCTTGAAGTCATTGCCATCTTGTCTTGTGCTTAGGACCAGAGTCCGGTGAACGTCACTGAGGCGCCGTTGGAGAGGGTGAACGACCCTTGGGCCGTCGAGCCGATTGCTCCGCCTACCGTTGCGGCTGGCATCTGGCAGGTTTCACCTATGACCCCAGCTCCCGCCGTTACAGCGACATACGCGGGGACGTTGGTTCCAGCCGTAGCAACCCCAGCGATCTGGATGCTACACGCTGTAGGGGTCGCGTTGGACGAACCTGTGTTTTGTAGGTTCACTACGCAGTGAGCGTTGGCCGCTCTGGTGCATGTGACGGCTACAGCTGAGATCTGTGCCGAGCTCGTGAACGACCCGAAGAGGCCGAAGACGAACCCAGCGACTGCGATTGCCGCTATGAGTGTGATCGCTATCAGGATCACGGTTGCGAGGACTGGTGAGATTGCCTTTCTGTTCTTGCTGAGGTTGGAGATTTTCAAGTTATATCTCTCTCTTTTTGCTTAGACTTGCCAGGTTCCGGTGAACGTCACTGAGGCGCCGTTGGAGAGGGTGAACGACCCTTGGGCCGTCGAACCGATTGCTCCGCCTGCGGCACCGCCAGCACCGAGGGCGCATGTTTCAGCAATTGCTCCAGCGCCTGCGGTGACTGCGGCAGTTGACGTTGTTCCAGATGTCGCGACTCCTGCGATTTGTAGGCTGCATGCAGTAGGAGTTGCGTTTGAAGAACCCGTGTTTTGGAGGGATACGGCACAATTAGCTGGGGCAGTATTGTGACACGTCACAAGGACCGCCGAAATCTGTGCCGAGCTCGTGAATGACCCGAAGAGACCGAACACGAAGCCGGCTACTGCTATGGCTGCGATGAGCGTGATAGCGATGAGGATGACTGTTGCTAGGACTGGCGAGATGGCTTTTCTTTTCTTTCCGTGCTGTACGATTTTCATCGTTGAACTCCATTTTCCGAGTTTTCTTATTAAGCCGTGTGGAGTCTGAATTCAGTTCTTGGGTCAAAATAGTAACACAGAATTGAACCCCGAGAAATCCTTAAGACAACATTAAGACAACACAGCTCGGAAATCGAATGGTCACCATCGTAGGCGTGTCAAGACCTAGGACGAGCGGTGCAGTGTTGACAAAGAAGGGAAGGAAGGCATACAGAGGGAAGAGGAAACACTGGTACGTCTACTTCTACGACGACGAAGGCAAGTTCAGAAGAAGGCAGATCAGCGCGGCCTCGGTGCCGTACTATGGTTCACTCATCCGCAGAAGGAAGACTTACCTTTGCTCTGACTGCGGGACGAAGTTCCGCTCCTCAAAGGACACATGCCCGAAATGTGGCACCAAGGCTTCCCGGTTGGAGAGAAGTCACAACCCGGTTGTCTTGCCCAAGAAATGAACGATAGCCTCCTCGAGAGCTAAGGGTGTCGACAGGTGCAGCGGATTGTAGTGGACCTACATCAGAAGGACCCATCTTACGACGGGCCTCAATGGGGCCCTAAACAAAGAATGAAAATATCGCACATTCAGAGCATCAGAACTGCCCAAATTGCACCGAACACCCCGTACAAAAGCGCTCTATCAAGTCGCCTCCGCTCCAGCTAGAGAGTGAAGAAAAAGTGAGCACGACAAAACGTGCGACATTGGCGGGCGCAATCGCCCTACTACTGGCGGTGGCGCTCATCGCGACGGCAGCGTTGGCAGGATTGCTCCCAGGCGTCCAGAACGTGAACACAGGCCAGGCAAGCACAGGAACACTGTCGATCATGCTGACTGACCCCCCAGTCACCCCGACGGGCGTAACAGGGGTATACGTCTCCTACAGCAACATCTCGGTCCACATTTCCGAAGCCGGCAACCAGAGCGGCTGGTACCCAGTCAACTCTCACGGGACCATCGAGCTGCTCGGCTCAGTCAACTTCAGCCAGACGATAGGCACAGTTACCGTAGCCAGTGGAGAGTATAACCTGATTAGGTTCAATGTAACCTCGGCCAAAGTCACCTACAACGGAGTCAACTATACAGCCTTCATACCATCCTCAGAACTCACGGTCCCAATCATCGGTGGGGTCGAAGTGACCAACTCCAAGCTAAGCGCCACAATCATAGACCTCCAGACCACGGTGATGAACATCGGCAGCCACTCCAATCCAGAGTTCATCATACGACCAGTGGTAAAGGCCTACCCAGTCCCATCGAGCGACGTAACCGTGAATATGGAGCACCATGGATTCAGGCAGGCCCTGAAGGGTCAACTGTGGTGGACCTCCCTCAAGGAACGCTACACCGCCAACCTTCAGATAACGGCCTCGTCTCTCACAGCCAACTCTCTGTCCTTGACAGTAGAGAACTCAGGCAACCACAGCACAGTCCTCGGTCTCGTAACCCTATCTCCCCTGACGACTTTTCTGGGGGGAAAAGGGGAACGTCCCGGAAACCACTTCACTGACTCGGTCCTGAATTCGGCAACCTTCCTAGTCATGAAGAACGGCTCGCTGGTTCCTCTGAGGGGCTTCGCCGCCCAAGCACTGGCGGCTGGTTCCGTCGGAGACAAGGCCAGAGTGACTCTGTACAAAAACCTCTTCGAAACAGTCGGGTACAACCTTACAGTTGGATCCTCGGCCACATTCACTTACAGCGGCCATATCGTCATAGGCTACCCTACACTAAAGGAGTCGACATCAGGCACGATAGTCGCTGGTCAACAGTACGTCATAACGGTCCTGGGAACCCAAGCAGTCGCGAGCACCGTCGTAGCGGCAGGCTAATCCTGCAAAGTTGAGGGGTGGCAACACCCCCAACCCTCTTTTCTTACCTTTTCCCAGAGAAACGAAGGTTTGCCTAAGACGCACAGATTCAGAGGCGGTTCCACAACCACCGAACTGTCCTGAGTAATGACAGAATCCCCACTTCGACCACCCTTAGGGCGAACCTAGCTATCCTGAAGAGCCAGGAAAGGACATTCATGACCTCTGAGGACATTCACGACCTCCAATCGACCCGTGGCGTTCTTAACGGCCGCGCTCGCATAGCGTTGATTTCTGGGTCAACAAAGAAGGCATTCACGAAAGTGAATGAGAAGCCCGCTTCACTCGTGTCCCAGCCCAGATTGCGCTCCGGCTACTCTGACTCTTTCTCTTTCGACAGGCCGAGGATGCTCTTGACAAAGGCGTCTATCTCCTCATGAGATGCTTCCTCAATTGGCGGGGAAACCGGTGGAGATACGCCGAATTTGCCCCTGAATTGGAATCTTGCGTCCGGCTGGTTGTTCTCCGACGACGACATCGAACCCGCTCATGGGGCGAACTGAATATACCATTTTCAGTACTAATCCAGACTCGGCCGGAGCCGCGCTATGGATTTGAGCTTCTCCCGTACAGAGCGCTGTTCACGAGACCGCGCGCTTGCAAGGGGGGAATGTCTGGCGCAAGTTCCTTCCTCTTG
>JBEKAG010000058.1:0-6941 GCA_050015955.1 Nitrososphaerales archaeon | reverse complement strand
AGCAGACGTCGTATTGCTCGGGCGTAAGCTGGTTCTTTAGCTTCTCCTTGAGGGCTGCTTTCTCTTGATCGTTCACGAAGCATTTGGGTAATCCGTGCAAATAAAGTTTCGAGACGCAAGGAGGACTCTGTTGCGCTAAGGGGTGTTTTTGTTCGGGTGTTGCGCGACGGGTGATTCTGTTCCACTCATAGTTGGCACAGAAGACTGACTCTAAATACTCAGTTCGCAAATGGATTACCGTATAGCATGACTCTACGTGTGCTCGTCTGTCCTGATTGCGGGATGGTTATCGCTCCATTTAGAGAGAAGTTGACATCGACTCTTTTGCGTGGAACGGTTATCCACGAATGCCCTGTATGCCAGAAGACGCGAGACATGAAGGCTTTCGACCTACAAGAAGAAGAAGACGATTAGGTCGCTCCCAATCGCGGTTCCGTTCGGTTAATGGGTAATTTCACCCCCTGTCCAATCGCGGGTGATGACCTCTCTGAGTCTGCGATTCCAACTCTGATTATCAGTCTTGAGAACGGTTCTGTCCAATCAACGGGTGATTTCTGTGGGTGTCCAGCAACGGGTGATGCGCGATGAATGATGCCGGATTCAGCTTGCTTCGTTCTCTTCTATGCGTTTCTCAGACCACTGGTGACCGCAACGCTCACACTTGAACGAATCCTCGAACTCCTTTCTTGTAGTAGTGAATGTTCCCCTTTCCTGAGCCCCCATCGGAGGCGACCAGACTTTACCTCTCGGAGTCCCCCATACGCCCGTAGATGGGCCCGTGTTTATCATCATTCCGTCTTTGCTGACAGGTTCTGTTGTCTTCTTGTCGCTTAGAACTCTTTCATTAGTGAATTTGACATGGAACCTGTGCCCACATGAAGGGCATGTTCTAACGAGCGTCCCGAGCTTGGACATAGGGAGTCATTTGGCCAAGGAACTCTTAAGCAGTTCCATCCACTTGTTCTTCCCCTGAAGACTGATTCCTGCGACCCGTGTGGGTGTCTGCCCCTCTAATGCCATGTGTGGTTTGACGAAATTATATTGGATTCTCTGGCCTTCCGCGAGTGGGGTCTTCATGGACTGTGCGCGCGGTGGTCTTGAGGCCTGCGTCACTTCGCATGATGTGAAGGGCTGTCCAACGACGGGTGATGAGCACCACTGACGGATCGGGAGCGAGCGCATCGCGCGTCACAGCAACGCATGTGAGAAGAGACAGACCAATAGATTAATGTGCAATTGTCTGCGCGCCTCGGTCATGAAGCCCGACCAAATCATCCTGCCGCCCGACGAGATTCCGAGGAAGTGGTACAACATCGTCCCCGACATCCCGGGAGGACTCCCCTCGCCAAAGGAGCCTGGAGACGGAGAGTCGAGGATGGAGGCGCTCAAGAGGCGTATGGTCGGTGAATGCCTGAAGCAGGAGATGTCGACATCGAGCTGGATCGACATACCCGACGAAGTCCTAGAGCTTTACATTCACGCAGGCAGGCCGCGGCCCCTCTACCGCGCGAGGCGCCTCGAGCAGAAACTTGGTCTGAAAAAGGTCAGAATCTACTACAAGAGAGAGGACCTGAGCCCGACCGGCTCCCACAAAGTAAACACAGCGATCCCTCAGGCTTACTACGCGATGAGGGAGGGGAAGAAGACCCTCGTCACAGAGACCGGGGCGGGCCAGTGGGGAACGGCCCTATCGTATGCGGCATCGATGCTCGGGCTCCGGACCGTCGTGTTCTGGGTCAGGGCTGTGTACGACTGGAAGATGGAGAGGAGGATACTCATGCAGATGTACGGGGCCAAGGTGTACCCATCGCCGAGCGACCAGACGGCTTTTGGGAGGGGCCTGCTGGCGCAGGACTCGAAACACCCGGGCTCGCTCGGGATCGCGGTCTCGGAGGGGATGGAGTACACCGACCTAGGCGCAGACCGGGTCTATTGCCTTGGCTCTGTCCTGAACCATGTGATGACCCACCAGTCTATCATAGGCCTAGAGTCAATAAAGCAGTTCGAGTCGGTCGACGATTCGCCGGACTTGGTGATCGGTTGCCTGGGCGGGGGATCCAACTTCAGCGGAATCGCCCTCCCGTTCCTCGGAGAGGTGCTCAGGAAGAAGAGGAGCTGCGATTTCCTTGCCGCGCAGTCCGAGGCGGCGCCAAACTTGGTGAAGGGGGAGTACAAGTACGACTTCGGCGACACGGCGGGGCATACCCCGCTGTTGATGATGTACACCCTCGGTCACGAAACATCGATGACCCCAATCAAGTCGGACGGCCTGAGGTACCACGCGGCTGGCCCAATTGTCAGCGCGCTCAAGAACAAGGGCTACATCAGGGCCGTTGCCTATCCGAGCGACGAACTGCTCGTCTTCCAAGCCGCGAAGGAGTTCTTGGAGACAGAAGGTTGGCTGATCGCAGGTGAATCGGCGCACGCGGTCAGGGCTGCCATCGACGAAGCGAAGAAAGCAGAGGCGAAAGGAGAGGAGAAGTGCATCCTCGTCAACATCAGCGGCCATGGATTCCTGGACATAGATGCGTACAAAGACAAAATCAAACTAGGCTAGCTGACGTCTTCAAGGCGGCGACTAGGGGGTCGGGCTCAAGGCCTGGTTGCTGCCCTCTGAGGCGACAACGTCCCTTCGGACGACCCGCCGGATAGTCTTAAGAGCCGGCGCCAGGAACTGCCAAGTCCGGTTTGGCCAGGTTTCCCACTGCCCAGGAGAGCTGGAAGGAGCAGTCCGGCACAATCATGCAGGTCGAAATGTCGAAGCTCTTCATTGGGAAGGTCAACGTCAGGAAGAGCCCGGGAGACGTCGGGGACCTAGTGGACTCTCTGAAGGAGAAGGGGATCCTTGAGCCGGTGTTAGCAAGACCCGTCGGCGGTCGGTACGAACTGGTAGTTGGGTCTAGAAGATTCGAAGCGGCAAAGATAGTCGGCATGAAGAGGATCCCTGCAGTTGTCAGGCCCATGACCGACGAAGAAGCGATAATCGTCTCTTTGGTGGAGAACATCCAGAGAAGGGACATCGAACCGGAGGAGGAGTACGACGCAATCGACTCGCTGAGAAAGGTGAACCCGCGAGCCTATGGAACGGTCGAACAGCTCGCGAAAGCGATAGGCAAGTCGCGGAGATATGTCGACGACAGAATTAACGCGGTGGAAGCGATCCGCAACATCAGGAGGGAGTCAGGGCCCGGGGTTTCCGTCAAACAGGCGCCCCTGCAGGCGGAGAGGAGGGAGGGTGTCCTTCCAGTAAAGCACGCAACGTTCCTGCACAGGGCGGAGGAGGCGCCCACAGTCAAGGAGCTTCCACGCAGGGAGCGCATCTCGAAGATGAAGGAACTGGCTGAAACCATAGCCCCCCTTCCCAGCCCTGAGGCGGAGAACATCGTCAGCCACTTTGTGATGGCGCCGCAGCGGCCTGTCGAGGACATCAGGAATGAGGTCGCCTACCTTCATGCGGTTAAGTTAGAAATTCTGCTCGACCCTCGCGTGGCTGACGGCCTGAGGAGGGCAGCAGAGGAACGGAACACGACTATGGAAGCAGTTGCGTCTCTCGCGATACACTCGTGGCTAAGACAGCAGAGGTACGCCTGAAGACTTCCTCGAGCCTAACCTGCACCCGATTTAATGTCATTTCCCGAGGGCGTCTAGCTTGTTACCGTATCTTTCAAGGAATGCCACTTCGGACAGCGGCCTCCTGCTCTTCCTGCCGCGAAGTCTCCTCCGAGGGTACCCGAACCCCACAACGATGGTGGCAGTGAGGTTCTCGGGCACACCGAAATCCCTCTTGAGCTCCGCCTGCTTGATTCCCGTGAAGACTCCGGAGGCGACCCCAACATCCCAAGCTGTGAGTTGCATATCCTGGACGGCTCGGCCGGCATCTATCAAATGGTAGTCTTTAGTCGGGTCAGTGCAGACAATCACAGCGAAACTCGCACCAGCGACCCACTTGCCCGAAAAGTTGTCGTCGGCCAACGTCCCAAGGTTCCTGGGGTCTTGGACAAGGATGAAACGCCAGTGCTGAGAATTGGTCCCACTCTGGGTGAGCCTTGCTGCCTCGAGGACTGCGAGTTTGATTTTGGAAGGAATGGGCTTCAAGGCGAACTCCCTGACGTCGAGCTTAGTCCGTACAGCTTCAATGGCGTCCATGACGTCCCGGTCGAGTCGTCCGGTTAATCTCTCTTTGTTGAAACGGACGGAAAGGAAGATTCGGGCAACCCGTTTCTGTCTAGTCGCCGTTGCTGATGTCGGGCTTGTTCATGAGGACGCCGTCGATCCTCTTCATGACGTCGGCGTTCAGCGCCGACACGAATCCGAGTGAGGCCATGTTCTCCTTCACCTGCTCTGGAGAGGTCGCGCCTGTGATCACACTGCTCACGTTCTCGTTCTTGCGCGCCCACGCTAGGGCCAGCTGCGCCATGGTGCAACCGAGTTCCTTCGCGATCGGTTTGAGATGTTTCGTCTTGGTGGTGTTCTGCGGGGTGATGACGGCATCCTTCAGCCAGCCGTAGCCCTTGAGGGCCGCCCTCGAGTTCGGCGGGATGTCATCATTGTACTTTCCGGTGAGCAGGCCCGAAGCCAATGGACTCCAAGTTGTCGTGCCGAGCCCTATCTCCCGGTAGAGGGGAAGGTACTCCTTCTCGACCCTGTCCCGATGAATCATGTTGTACTGGGGCTGTTCCATCTGCGGAGGAGTAAGGCCCAGCTCGTGGGCGAGGCCGTGCGCCCGCATGATGTCCGCAGCGCTCCACTCTGACGTCCCCCAGTAGAGAATCTTGCCCTGATGTATGAGGTCATCCATCGCCCTGACTGTCTCTTCGATCGGTGTGTTCGGGTCGGGTCTGTGGCAGAAGAAGAGGTCCAAGTAATCGAGCTGGAGGCGCTTCATCGAGTTGCGACATGCCTCGTGGATGTGCTTGCGGGAAAGGCCCTTGTCGTTGGGCCCCTTGCCACCCCAGAAGACTTTGCTCGAGACGACTATGTCCTCGCGTTTCCATCCGAGTTTCTTGATGACGTCGCCCATGACAGTCTCTGCGTTGCCATTGGCATAGGCCTCGGCGTTATCATAGAAGTTGACCCCAAGATCGAATGCGGCGGACATGCACTTCGCCGTCATTGCCTTCCCAACCTGGCCTCCGTATGTAACCCAGGCACCCAGCGAAAGCTCGCTGACCTTCAACCCCGCGCTACCGAGCCTGCGGTAGTCCATGTGCACGGGTCGGGAGACCTGCATTAATAGCCTACGCCGATTCTGTTTAGGGAGGCCCCTGACGATTCCTTATGTAGCCTGCTAGGAGGCAAGGCCATGTGAAATCGAGAATCGCGCTCCTCGTCGCGGTACCACTCATCGTCGCATTTGTGCTAGTGCTAACATACCTCAGAGTCTTCGCCTATCCAGTGGTGTTAGCGGTCCTGGTGGTGCTTTACGCGGTCGTCGGTCTGTTCAACCGAAGGAAGTTCGCGAAACAGAGGCAAGAGAAGTAAGTCGGACGGCGAGTCTGGGTTCTGACCGGATTTGAGGACTCCAGACCCCTTCGTTCCAATCCCTGAGGGCGTCATTCATGGATGCTAGAGCTCGACTCTGGAGGCCTGGCGAAACGCGCGCGCATGCGATCGCAGACCTGATGAAACGGCGCTGAGGCATCAGTCACCCTGGCGACGTCTCTAGGACTAGTATCCCCTTCGGAACTCCTTCACTTCGCCGGTTCTAGAGTCTATTATCAACAAAGCTGTCTCCGATAACATGGCCTTCGGTTTCTTGAACTCGACGTCGATCTTCCAGAGCCCCTGCAGCTCCTCCAACTTCGCCGACTTAATGTCGAAGTCATCGGTGTCTACGGCAGTCTTGAGATGCGCAGCAACCCTAGACTTGATCTCGGAGAAAGTGAGAGCAGGCAACCTGACTGTGCCAGTCGGTTTCCAGAATCCTACCGATATAAGGTTGAGGTGGCGAGATGTCGAGGTCTCCGAGACCTGCCTACATTCGGCGGACGAGAGCCTGATCTCTCACTGATGATTTGTCTTTGGGAGCAACTTCAGTATGGCCAGAGTCGCGAAGGCCTCGCCGATTAGGCCCATAGCGACGAGCAGGTAGTACCCATACGAATTGAAGAGGAGACTGCCTGTTATCGGAGCCGGGAACACAATCAAGTCGCGGACGACCGCCGGTCTTCTGCGCGCGCTCCGACCACACTCTGGCTCGAGAACACTCGAGCACTCTGCTGATTACAGCGGCACGTTCCTCCGCTTGACGCCAAGATAATAACCGATGAGGAGGCCGGACAGCGCTCCCCCGAGATGCGCCAACCAGTCGACGTAAGAGAGGGCGAAGCTGCTGAAGAGGAAGACAGTCAAGAACCAGACGAGCAGGTTGTAGTCGACCCGCCCTTCGACTGCCAAGTCCTGAGCTACGGCCCCGGCCAACAGCCCGAAAATTCCCCCGGAAGCGCCGAAGCTTGCAGTATTCGGACCGTTGAGGAGACTGGCTGTGTTCCCGGCCAGCCCAGAAAGGATGAACACGGCATAGTATTCCACCTCACGAAACTCATGCGACAGTAGCCCGTCTAACCAGACGATAGCGACCGCGTTGAACAGGACGTCCGCAACCCCAGGGAGAGTAGGGAGGACGACGAACAGGGAAGTGAGCAGCTGCCAGTACAGACCCCGGTAGACAAGTCCGTTGTCCTGGATGAAGTAGAAGGTTAGGGGAGTCCCGCCGATGCTCACTTCCCATGCGGCAAGCCCGAAGACCAGCCCGGCGACGATGGCCAGCGAGAGATTCCTTCCCTGGTCTGATATCAAGCCAAGCTCTCCCAACGGCGAACGATTGAGAATGAGGACTCCGTGTCGTGGCCGCTCGAATACGTGACCCAGGACCTATGGGTGGCTATTTGGGCGCAGGCTTGCTTCCTATCTCCACCAGCTGAAAGTTGACCTGATACCTT
>JBEKAG010000057.1:0-6959 GCA_050015955.1 Nitrososphaerales archaeon | reverse complement strand
TTCCTTGGGCCTTGAGGGAAGAGAACAGGGAACTGTGGGAGGCGATGGTTCAGGAAGTCAGGGAGGGTTTTGGGGACGCGGTAGAGAAGTCTGGAAAGGCGTTGACCGTAGATCCGTTTTTCATGTCTTTGCTCCTTGCTCAACAAAGAACTATCAAGTCGCTCTTGACCGAACTCGAGAGTCTTGGAGTGAAGTTGCCACAGTCGGCGCGCGCGCACGTGAATGCCGAACCAAATGTACAAAACACGCCCCGTCGAACTGACGCCGTTGAAGAAGGGAGGCGTCTACTCAATTTTCAAGACCAAAGACGGGAGGGAAATTGCCTTGCGGCCGCTCAGGCACGGCGACTTGGACGCTCTTGTTCCCTTCGCCAACAGCCTCGTGATGGAGAGGAAGAGGAACAGCGAGCTCGGCATCACATCATTTGAGAAGAGGATGACTAGGACCGACGAGAAGGAGTTCCTTGACAAGACCCTGCGAGACGTGGCGAAGAGGAGACGAGTCAGCGTCGCGGCAGTCCACGGGGGCCGGCTGGTCGGACACTGTGACATAGTGGGGAGGGCTTCGCGAGACGAGAGACACACCGGAATGCTGGGTATTGTATTGGTCGAGGGATATCGCGGAACCGGGCTGGGAGAAGAGATGGTCAGGACGGCGCTGGGCCAGGCCCCCAAACTTGGGATTTGGGCGATCGAACTGGAGGTCTTCGCAACGAACGCGCCCGCGAAACACATCTACGAGAAGCTCGGTTTCAAGACTGTGGGGGTCATCCCGAAGAAGGTGCTCAGGGACGGCAGGTTCACAGACATAGTCCGAATGTACATTCATCTCCCTCACATGGAAACAAACGAAAGTAGAGAAGTCTAAAGGCGCGCCCGAACTAGGTCTTCCTCTTCTCGACCTTTTCTAACGTCTCCACCCAGTTGATGAAGCAGCCCCAGAGCAGGTTGGAGCCGACATGCGCGCGCGTCCGCGTTTGCTTTTCCCAACAGAATCACCAGCCACCGCAAGGCTTGAGCGCCACCCGATACCATCAATGCAGATGAAAGTGCATTTTTTAACCGGCAACTTGCCTCACAGTCCATGAGAGCCACGTGCCCCAGGTGCCAGGCCGTGTTCGAGGTGTGTACGCGAGTATGCTCATGAAACACGGTCGTACTTGCACAGCTTGGGCAGCTTCATGAGCCCAAATCGGAGGGGTTGGTCCACCTCCTCCTTCATTGTATTGCTCTTGTTGCTCATCTCAGGCTCCTTGGCGGTTCCCTTGGTAAGGAGCGTGTCGACTCAGACCAACACGATAGTCGCGACCGTGCCGGTAGGCTCTGAACCCTACGGAGTCGCCTTCGACTCCGCCAACGGCGACGTCTACGTGGCCAATTCCGGCTCAGACACCGTCTCAGTCATATCGAGCTCGACCAACAAGGTAATCGTGAATGTGACCGTAGGCTCTGAACCCTACGGAGTCGCCTTCGACTCCGCCAACGGCGACGTCTATGTGACCAACCCCGGCTCAGACACCGTCTCAGTCATATCGAGCTCGACCAACACGGTAGTCGCGAATGTGACCGTAGGCTCTGAACCGGTTGGAGTCGCCTTCGACTCCGCCAACGGCAACGTCTACGTGGCCAATTCCGGCTCAGACACCGTCTATGTGATAGCCGGCTCGACCAGCACCGTGACCTTCCCTACCGCGGCTTATGTAGTGGCGGGAGTTCTCGCTGTTGCAATCGTTGTGGTCGTCATTCTTATCCTGGGCAGAAGGGGCCGCGGCAGACTGTCTCCTAGGCTGAGGAACAGTCCAGCGCGCACAAATCATGCGGTCTCGCACTACTGAACGCGTTTCTTCGACTTGTCATGAGGAGCCTTGAGCACAGAAGCACTTCTGTTAGGAGCGGGCCTGCGCCTGTACGTTCGCGTCGGCTTCCTGACACCAAATGTGGTCCCGAAAGAGGCGCCCAAAGCCGTAGGGAAAGGGACGTGTGTAGGTGCCGGGGCAGGCTGCACAGTCTCATAGAGAGTTGGCATGAAGGTCGGAGTGGGCTCTGCAGCGATGTGTGGTGTCTCAACGGTCGCTACTTCAGTCGGTGCTACTTCAGTCGGTGCTACTTCATTGGGATTTTCTGGCACAGGCTCAACTGTTGTGGTGCAAGGAGTTGCGACCTGGATCGGTTCAGTACTCAATACACTCTTTCGCGGGTGTCCTAGGTTGCCCTTTGTCGCAGCAAACAGCACCGTAAGGGCGGCGAAGAATACATAGTATCCGACTACCAGGACCATCGCGATTTCCAAGTCCGTGCCCACTGATGATACGGCTCAAAGGGGCACTTCTACGACAGAGTCAAAGATGACATACAGACACATCAGATTACGTTAACTAGTTCGAAGTGCTCGATCGCCAGTCTGCGCGGGACCTTATCCACGACTTTCTCGAAGTGCAGGACAAGAAGAGGAGGCTCCTGCAACCCCTGTAGAATTGGTCATTGGATAATACAACCCCTGAACAAGCACGGCTCCTCGACCAAAATAACAGAGGGCAATTGAACCTAGTCCAGCTGTCGAGGTTGCGTTCGTTTGAACCGTTACCGCAAACCCTTCAGCGGACACGTTTGTCCCAAGAGAGACGATTGGGGCAAAAACCGTGAACCCTATCACCACGATAAAGCAGCAGCAAAGTAGTGAGTATCTCTTGACATTCCTCATGAAGACTTTATCTGAAATCGCATTCGAACATACTGAACAATCCCCGCATAGACAATGACGCCCAGTACAATACCAGCACTTGCATTGCGAGGGCGGTCTCTGAAATACCAATTCATATCATCTCCGGCAAGTCCACTGGCGTTCCTTCCACGGATTCTCTGATAGGTGTTTCGTCTTCCCCCCCCGTACGACCTACCTCAGCGCGCTCGACTGCTGCGCGCAAGCTTTCTACGGTCTACGAGATTCTTCTCAGTACAATCAGGTCTCCCGTATCATCAGCCAAGTCGGTTGGAACGAACAGATGCTCGTTGAAGTAGTCCATGCTGCTAATCTTGGGAAGTCTGAGGGCAAATGGGTCACGTTCATTCGGGTTGTTTGTCTCTTCACTCCTGGTCGTAGCGTTGCCTGCTATTGTGTGGATGACATCGGCCCTTCTATCAATCATCCTGACGACTCGATTGAATCTGTCTCCGACGTAGATGTTTCCCTCCGCGTCCAAGGACAGCGATATCGGTCCGTCGAAACGAGCTGACGGATCGCTTCCAAAGGTGGCTAGCTTAGGATCCCTGCCATCCCCTTCGTACCCTGACTTTCCTGTTCCAGCGAGGGTGTAGACACGATTAGTACGGACGTCTATCATCCTAACAGCAAAGTTCCCGCTGTCGAGAACGTAGATGTTCCCATCCGGACCTTTTCGCATGTCGTAAATCCAACCGAATTTTGCGTTGTCGGAATCTACGACGTCTGATTGGAAACCGGGTTCACCGTTACCTAGAATTAGTACGGGCTTCCCTTTAGGGTCGAACTTCCAAATCCTACAACCTTCGACCTCGTTGACCCAGACGTAGCCTTCATCATCAACCACGCAGTTGCCCGCATGCTTCATTCCCATGGCTGGGCCGTCAATGAACAGCCTGGCCTCCATATCATTCGGAATGATTCGATACAGTCGACTGTCTCCGAAGTTAGACATCACTAGTGTCCCGTCAAGTAGACTGTCGATGTATATTGGAAATCGGAGCTCCGCAGTTATGTTCGGGGTGTCCTCGAAAACCGGACGAGCGGCTACTGTCCATTTCAACCTGCCATTGTCGCCGAGGAGACCGAGGAAATGCCTCTGGTGTGCCAAGACGTAATGATTCCCTGCTCGGTCATGGAAGCCGAAATGCACGAATCCGTCGGTACACAGATCACCTTTCCCAAAATCGAAGTGGATTATTCGTTTGATTTCCCAGCTTGACATAGAACAAGTCACTTGATCTTATGGTTTCGACTTGGCAGACAAGAGATACTACTTAACTCAGTCTCGCGATTGCTTGTTGGCGCGCGCTTCGATCTGCCGGCTCACAGCGTGGTTAATAGTGGGCTCTAACCTCTATCAGGTGTGCTATCGCATCTCACGGCAAGCATGCTCCTCTCGCTTCTTCTACTCTCAGCCATACTCAGCATTTTCCCAGTTACCCCGGTGCTAGGTTCAACCGGCCGTCCGACTCTCGGCGTAACAAATACTGATACAACTCAGCCGACGACCTACACAGCCAGCGCATTCGACGTCAACGTGACTGCCGGAAGCGACGCAGCGAGGACCGACGGCTCCACTACGGGCTTCTTCGCGATTGATTTCGGCACGTTTGGCGGTCCTCAGCTCGTCTCATTCTCGGGCATGCAGTTCTCGCTCTACCTTAGTCAGGATGGCTTCTCTCAAGTCAGTTCGGGCGATATCGCATACGCAGGGCCCAGACTCTTCAGCGTCTCGGACCTGACAACCAATGCAGGATGGCACACAATTACTGAATCGAACGGCACATTCTACATCGGTCAGACCACAAGCGGGCAGGAGGTCATAACGGGGCCACTCCCGATAAGGATCGCGAGCGCCTTCAAATATATCAAGGTGTACGATGGTTCTTCAACCGCCGTAGCGGTAAGTGTGCAATACATCAAAATCCAGCCAGGGCTGACACTCACACCGACCTCAGGTCCGGCGGGTACGACCGTTACAGCGATTGGCGGAGGCTTTCCTTCCAACACAGTAGTCGACCTGGTGTATTCGTACGTCTTCTACCCTTGGAATGGAGTTGCGACTTCACTCACAGGGGACTGGACCACAGGAATCAACACGGGAAGCGGCTTCTTCAGTTCCGCCGCTCCAATGCTTGACTCGAAGCAGGCATACAACCCCAAGGTTGGTGTGCAACCCGTATCACGCATCAACATAACAGCAAAGTATCAGGCGACGCCCCTTCATCTACTCGCAGCAGCGACCTTCGATGAAAATACGAGGGTCTTCACGTGCGTTAAGTCATACGACTCTGGCGGCCATGCACTTGACTTCACGAACGCTCCGCCTGGCCCCTACGGGAACGATTCGAGCGCGGCAGGGTCAAACCTTGCTCAGCCGGTTTTGGCGAACGTCCTCGGGAAGATAAACGTCGCGGGTAACAACATGATGGCCAACTCGCTTCTCGGGTTCTGGATTGGCGCAACGCTGGTCGGGTCCTCCACCACAAACGTAGAGGGCCATTTCAACACGACCATCGCAGTACCTATCCTACCGGCAGGCACAACCGTGATGAAGGTCATAAACAACGGTGTGACCTACGAGTTCAATATCTACCTGCCCCCGATACTCCCGACCTTGGTCCTAACACCATCGTCCGGCCCAGTCGGGACCCACGTCACAGTCGTGGCCTATGGCTTTCCAGCTAACACAAAGTGGTTCTTGTACTGGCACGAGTATTCGCTTGGTGACGCCACGTGGTATCAGATCGCCCATGGTACGATCAATGCAAGTGGAACCTTTAACATGACTGTTGCTTTTGTTGTACCGCACTCTTATGGCGGCAGTCACTTGATATCGGCCAGTAGCGCGAATGTCTCCACGTCGTCACCAAACTCCCCAGTGACAACTGAGGCTTACGTAACATCGATCGTCACCACTTCCACCGTCACGACGACGACTGCAAGAACGACTGAGCTCACGACAATCATCCGGTCCACGACAATCACCCAATTCACTACAATCACCCAATCTACGACTCAGATGGAGACCACGACTCAGGCCACGACAATCACCGAATCTACGACTCAGATGGAGACCACGACTCAGGTCACGACGATGACGACTACCACCGGCCTCTCTACAGCCTACTCCACCTACGCCTACGTGGCACTCGGCGCAGTCGCAATCGTGGCAATAGCTGCACTAGCTGCCTGGGCCTTAAGGAGCAGAAGATCCTAGTTGCGGCTCCACTCGTGATCGAAATCGCTGCGCGCCCTAGGTATTTCGTCTTTGAGTTGCGCGATCTACTCCTGTGTTTGCTGCGCGCTCAGAGATGAAACCAACCAAGAACGCTAGTGCCAACAGCAGGCGCACGCTGCTGTATCGGATTAGGAAAGACTAGAACCTCATTCGACGTGAAGTCATTCCAGGAATCTCAACTTTCGTCTCTATTCTTCTAGAAAGTCTTGTAATGGTTATTGTCGTTGCTAGATAAATCAAACCTATGATGGCGAAAATCTCAACGAATTGAAAAGTTCTTACAGCGATGAGCTCGCCGGCGGCTGTGAGCTCGACAACTGTAACAAAAAAGGCAACCGAGGAGTACTGTACAAGATACACGACCTCATTAGTCCACGCTGGAATTACCAATCGCAAGGCCTGAGAGAGAGTGACGTAGATTATGGCCTGAAACTTCTTCATGCCGACCGAGAGCGCCGCATCCATTTGGCCAGCGGGGACAGACCGGATTGCTCCCCTGAAGTACTCTGCTTGATAGGCGCCGCTATTGAGTCCCATTCCGATTATCGCAGAAGTGAGAGCGTCGAATCTGATCCCCACTTGAGGAAGCGCGTAGTAGACTATGAAGAGCTGAACTAGCATCGGGGTGCCTCTTATGACCTCTACGTAGCCAGTCGCGAGCCATCTCAAAGGTCGTGCCCCGAAGACCTCTACGAGCGAAGTTGGAAGGCCGATTGCAAGGCCTATCACAAATCCAGAAGCGGCAAGGAGAAGAGTGACTTCAAATCCTTGAAGTAACAGAGGCCAGTACTGAGCTACAACTGAGATGATGTCCACCTACGTTTCCTCCCTGACAGCTTCGCCATAGAGTTCCTTCATCTTGCCGAGGAATTTCCTCGTCCTCTCCTGTTTGGGATGATAAAGGAGGTCCTCGGGCTTGCCGCTTTCAGCTACGACCCCATTATCCATGAAAAGAATCTCGTCTGCCACCTTCCTTGCAAAGCCTATTTCGTGAGTG
>JBEKAG010000056.1:0-7006 GCA_050015955.1 Nitrososphaerales archaeon | reverse complement strand
GTCATCCAGTTCCACCCTATGGCAGACATCGTGGCTGTCTGCAAAGCGGTAGTACCGAGCACGCTCAGGGAGGCCAACTCAACATAGGGGCCGAGCGAAGGGCGATGAAGAATCAGTGCGGACAGGCTTCCCGCGAACACGAAGCAGAGAATCGTAAGGAGCGTGCCCGTCAAGCCCAGGAAGACGATGACGTTTGCCGTGAACCTCTTAGCCTCGTCCTGCCTGCCGATGGAGGTGTAGTAGGCCGCGTACCTTATGACTGCAGGGAGGGCCCCGAAACCTATGAGCAGCTGGCACAGGCCTGGTATCACGAGCGCGAGCGCGTATATCCCGTACCCGGTCGGACCCAGAAGCCTTGCTATCACTATGATGGAGACCGCGTTGATAATCGTGGCAGCGAAGTTGAGGGCGATGAGTGTCAGGCTTCCCTTTACGGACCTCTTCGCAATGTCCTGGGCCATCTGACGCGCATCCAGTGGGTCTGGGGTTGATAAGTCGAGTCAGGATGACAATCGGGTCGTCGATTCGCACTGCCGGCGACGAGGCGCCCCTGGAACGAAGAGACGCCACCCCGCGCAGTTGGAATCAAGGTCTAGCGTGCGCATTCAGAGTCGAGGGAGAATGCGTTCGAGGATCGCCCTCGTTCAAAGTTACGGGGAGACTCATCTAAATATAGGGACAGGGTTCGCATCTTATTGGTGGAACGTCCAAGTCTTTGCGTCATCCCAGACGCCAGGTCTGACCTTCGGCGCGGGGACGAAAGCAGGGTGTATCTTGGAAAGCCGAAGCGGGTCATGACGCGTGCCCTGAATCTGCGCCCTCAATCACATTTCCAACTTCCCGATGGCTCCTGTCCATTTCTCGGGGGTGCGAGGAACTGAATCCGAACGTTGCTATTGTGGTCCTGGACACGCTGCGGGAAGACTACGCTGGCGGGCTGGACGAGCTCCTGAAGCGAGGATTCGTCAAGTATCACGGGGCGATATCCGCGGCGCCATGGACACTCCCGTCCCACGCCTCGATGTTCACCGGTCAACTGCCTTCGAGGCACCAGGTACACGAAGGTAGGGGAGTCTTCCCCAAGGACCTCATGAGGCTCTCAAGCTCGTCGCTGCGACCATCCAGGCAGAATCTGCTGAATAGCCTCTCCGAGAAGGGATACACTCGCTACTGTCTGACTGAGAACCCGTTCATCTCGCCAAGTTTTGGGTTCGATTTCGACGTCTACAAGGAGTACCATGTCTACGGCCCAGTCGTGGAGGGAACGGTCCCGATTTTCTACAAAGAGGCCACCGCACTCTCCAAGGCAGTGAGTATGCTGAAGGCGGGAAAGTTGAACACTTTCCGAGTGGCGGTAGCGGCATGGATTAGGGTCCAGTTAGAAACTGCTTTGGGTAAACCAGCAGTCGATAGAGGCTCGAGATACCTCCTTCAGGATCTCGCGAGAATTCGTCCGTCCTCCCCCTTCTTTCTGTTCTTAGATTTGATGGAGGCGCACGGCCCCTATTTCTGGGACGAGGACTTGGTGGCAGTGCGCCGCAATTCCGCTCTATCCAGGGATCCCGGTCGAATCTCGACGAGGTGGAAGAACGCCTATGGCCAACATGCCCGCCTCGCTGTCGACAGAGCGTTGGATGCGGTCGCCCTCATAGAGAAGTATGACCCACTGACCATCGTCACTTCTGATCACGGGCAGTTGCTCGGAGAGAAGGGGAGATACGATCACGGCACCTTCCTGGACGACGCACTCCTGCGCGTACCCCTATACGTCAAATTCCCGGAGGCAGTCGAGCCGTTCCACCAAGAAAAGCCGCTGATCAGCCTTCTCGAGGTGCACAAGCTGGTGACGAGCATGGTGTCCTCCGTCCAGGCTGAACTTGGTTCGGACTACGCGTTCGCTGAGAGCTTCGGGCCGATGGACGAATTGTCTCGGTATCTCACTGAGGAGAATCCAAACGCGGTTCTCTCGAAGCTCTACGCTGCCCGTGTCAGGATATACTCGAGAGACGGAAGCGTTCTCTACAACAGAACTGATGACGTTGTGGAGGAAACTGAAGGCACCCTAACAAGTGGTGAAGTCACCCGCCTCGTGGGTCTGGGAAAGGCCATCGAGACTCCCGATGCAAGCGGCGCTCCGCCTACTATCTCTCAGGCCGATGAGGAGCTCGTGCTTGACCGGCTGCGCCGGTTGGGATACGCGTGAAACATCGCATGTAGGGATCTTGATTCTCCCTTTCCCGTCCCGGCAGATGCCAGAGTCGCGCCGACTGCCCGCGATGCGATACCCCTCGCAACGCACTTATCGTATCCATAGAAAGCAACAGCCCTGAGCCAGCCTGGACAGTCCTCGACAAGAGTGACGGCAGGTAGACTGGAGGAACTCGTCATCCTTGCGGTGGTGTCCGCAGGGGCGTTCTATTTCTTCCCGTTCCCTTACTCTCTCATCTGTTTAATCACAGTGATGACGATTTCCTCACTGTGGCGCTTGCTCCTCTCAGAAGACCGCGTCGGGCCACGGCTCGAAGTCCGCAACTATCTGCCGCCAAACCTGCTGCCACTTTGCTTGGTCGCCCTACTTGCCCTCGCATACTTTGCCAGGGTCAACAGCCTGCTACAGACTCCTCTTGCAATCGTGGTGACTTTCTACGTGCCGGGGTCCGCCATCCTGTACTTGCTTGGGGGTCGGGATGACAGACCGAGCTTCTCCTTTCTGGGCATGGCAGTGGCCCTGAGCGTAGTCTTCAATGGTCTGGTCTACGCTGTCCTGCCTCTCACCCCACTCTCTTCGAGCTCCTACGCGTTGGTCTTCCTCTGCCTGACGCTCGCGCTGGCAGTTGTACCTCCAGTCAAAGAGTCGATGGCAGCCGGGCTGAGGAGCGTCGACACCCACTCCGTGAGCTTCGACGAACTAGCGCTCCTGTCGGCGTACGCAATCATCGTCATCTTCGCTACACTTGTGTTGTACCCAACGAATGCGCTCCTCAAGTCATACGACATCACAGGTCATTTCACCAATGCGCGCATCGCCGCTCTTGCCCCGGCCTACTTGAGAAGCAACTACCCATTCTTCAGCTTCAATCAGGCAATTGTATTCTTGCTATCGGCTCCACCTGCTGGCACAAGTCTGCTCCTCACGTACAACCCCATCTTTCAGGCGACCTTTGCCCTGATGGGGGGGCTCGCCATAATGTTCTCGTTCTACTCACTGGCGAAGTCCCAGCTGGCCGGTCTCAGCGCGCGCGCTATCCCCATAGTGGCGACGGGAATCTTCATGTTTTTCGGTGGCCTGGCATGGACCGAGCTCCAGAACAACGCATTTGGTCACCCGTTCCAAGCGGCATCCCTGACCAAACTCTACGCAGCGAGCTATTGGGACGCGCAAGCGGGGCCCGCTCAGTTCCTGTGGTTCTGGTTCCGTCCCGTCACCCTCGGCGTCCTTTTCCTAGTGCTCTTGCTCTCTTTGGTGACCACTCGCCATCAAAAACCCTGGCGCGCCGTGGCTCTCGCCGTCCTGCTAGTCACGGGGTTGTATTTCGTGCACATCCCCGAGCTCTTGGTTTTCGTGGCCCTGCTACTCATCCTGGCCATCTTGAAGCCCACGTCGATGCCTGGACTGAAGTCTGTGGCCACGGGGCTCGTCTTTGCCTGTCCGTTGGTCGCCCTTCTCGCCATCGAGCAGACAGGCCTTGGAATCCTGCAACTCAGTTACTCTGTGCTCGGGGTCTTCGTCACAGGCTCCGTTCTCACTTATATCATCACGAAGTTCGTACCCCGTCCCACCCTGCATGTCGGATCCAGAGCGGTCCGGATTGTCTGGATGCTCTCCCTTGCAGGATATGTCGCCTTCACATTTGTCTGGCTGCTTCGGCCCCTCAGCTTCCAGAGCGCATCTGTGTCTGCACTGCAAATCGTGCCGTCTCAATTCTATCCCGTCCTTTTGGGAATCGGTGGCATCCTGGGGTTGCTGGCATTCGCGTTCTTCGACGAACTGAGAGAGAGGCCCCTCCTCGCATCGATCTACCTGCTGGTTCTCTTCTTCGCAATCGGACGCTCGCTTTCTCTTCTCAACTACTTTGTGGCCAACACGGACTACTGGGAGAGGAGGATGATTCCGATTCTGTGGGTTCCTCTTAGCATCCTTGGGGGGTTTGTGCTTGTCAGGGCGGGCCTCGTCCTCGGAGGTAGGCCAGGCTCGGTTCTCCAAGGCAGGTCAAGGTCAATCCTGCGAGGACGGTCTAGGTCGCTCATTAAGGTCGCGACCCTCGGACTCATCGTCCTTCTCGGGACCTCTTCCACGTTCGAGGGGGTCTGGTACGGAAGGGTCGTCGAATCTAAAAACCAGCTGACGTCGTCCGAGTTGTCTATGGCTAGCTACCTGGCCTCGAGCGTAGCTCCAAGCCACACCCTTTTCCCGAGCTTCAGCGAGACGAGCCTGGCAAGATTCGCGCCCACAGTCTACACGGCCGGGGTCGGGAGCCTGCTCAACTTCCAGGAGTTGTACCCTGTGCGGCCCTTGCTCAGCATGGTCAACACGGGGCACGGCTCACCCTACATCCTTGTGAACAGCCAGGACCTCGCCAATCCGACCGTCACGACGCCGAACGGATACCTTGCCGACCTGCTTCGGGTTCTTCCAGCCATCTATTCCAGCGGGGGCACGAAGCTGTACTCATTGGGTAACATCACCGCGCCGTCGGTTCATAGCTCCACCTGCGTAGGCGCGTCTAGCCCGGCGAACGTGAACGAGTTGCTCGCCTTCGACCTGCTCTCGTCGGTTAGAGCTAACTACACCTTGGTGTCCAACCTGGACGCGTCCATCTTCCGATGCAATTCGGTTTTCGTTGGCGCGAACATGAACTCCCACCTGGCGCAACACCTCCTGTCAAGCCCTGGTGATTACACCATAACAGTATTGGGCGAGTCGTCCACCTCGTTCTTCTCGAAGATGTTCCTCAATGGCACCGCAACCCAGACGATGAAAGCGAGTCAGCTCGTTGGGGACGGGAGGACCTACAACCTGCCGTCATCGATCACGGTAAAGGAGGTGAAGGCGGCAGACGGCGTGATGACAACCAGTTATTACGAGAGTTCATCAGGAGAGACCGTTCCCCTCTCCCTGCGGAGCTCTTCTGGCAACCACTCGGTTACGTTCCTGAACTTGCAGCCCTTGGTAGACGCGACGCAACCCTCTGGCAAGACTAAGCTGGCGATCTTCGCTCTCTTTCGGTTGATGGTCGAAGCCTCGCAGATTCAATTCGAGCCGGTCCTAGGCACCACGACTAGCCTCGGCAGACTCCCGGTCTCGTTTACGAGCGCTCGCCTCGCGGGGGGCGCTACGTTCGAGACCACGAGCATGGTCCTGAAAGGGGCGTCACTTCTCGCAACTGTGACGACCTCGTCGGCCAATGGGTCGGTCTCGCGCGTGACTAGGGTTGCGACGGGGCTATCCCTCTATTCGCTTGACGGGGTGATGACAGTCTCCACGGGACCCGCGATTCTGGCCGGGGGCGAGGGGTTCTACACGAGCGCCACCTTTGGGCATACGCTTACGGTCAGCGGAACAGACCTCCAGGGGACGATATCACTCGGCAACGCGACGCTGGCCGGGCTTCAGTCCGTAGATCGTCTCGAGGTCACGAGTATCGGGAGCCCCGACCTGCTACTTCGCACTCCGACGGTGACAGACAACAAGGGACCAGTGACACTCCAGAATCTCGTGGTGTTCAACGCGCCGACCTTCAGCAAGCTCAGAGCCTCGGCGCAGGCGACCTTGGCAGGGGACGTCGCGTTTGATCTCGAAATCGGGGACCGTGTGAGCTTCGCCAGCGGCCTGAGCTACTCGGGGAGTGTGACCTATTCGACCCCCCTCGCGCAGTGGAATGAGTCTCTCCTCTTCTACTATGTTGCTCCCGGACTTTGCGTCCTAGGGGTCGCCCTCGTCTGGTGGTACTACATCAGGCGTCCAAAGGTGACGGCCCGCAGGGACGCGGACAGGCCCGTCGCCGGTATTTGATGGGCGGACCGGGTTACATCTGCGCACTAACATGACTTCAGAGAGAGCCTCTTCAGTCGCAGAGCGGCCCGACGTTGGCACCCATCCTCGTGCGGCCAGAAGCCAGAGACCCGTTTCTACGTGTACCCGAGAGACCGGAGCCTCTCTTCCAGAGTTCTTTCTTCGTCCTCGGTCAGCTCCGGTGTCACCGCGACCTGCTGTGGCGCCGTGACGGGGACTTCGGGCCCGCCCATTCCTCGTAGGATCTCACGCGGGACAGTACCCTCCATGTATTCCGGTCTTTGGATGCCCAGCAGGGCAAGGATTAGCGGTGTGATGTCCCAAGTCTGCAGAGGGCGCTCCAGCGACGCGTGTGCAAAATTGGCGCCGGCCGCTATGAACACTCCGTCCGGGGAGTGTGTGCCGGTCCGCTTGTCCCCGCGCGCAATCGGAGGAAGGGCATCTACGGTAGAGGTCCTTGCCGAGAGCTCCCAGCCAGGGCTGGGTACCAGAGCAAGGTCGGGAGCGCGGTAGCTGAACTTCCCGCGCCAGACCTCCTCGCGACCTAGGACGGCGCAGATAGGTTTCCCGCGCGGGTTTGTGTATTCCCCCAGCCCTCTCCCGACGGAGCTGACCGTGCTCCTGTCCTTGAAATAGAGCCCTCCGTTGGTCGACTTGAGGAAGACCGCGCTCCGCTTCTCGTCGATCTTTGATGACACCTTCGCATCAGGAATCTTCTGCCGGAAAGATGAGGGGAGGTTCCTCACGAGAAAGCGATACAGGCCAAGCCTTTTAGTCAATGAGGCGAGCCTCTTCGAGGTCAGACCCGTTCGCACGAGCGTCTTGCTCACCGCCCCTCCCTCGAACAGGGCCAGCCCTCGGTCGCCTAGCCACTTGTTCACGAAGAATAGGCTCACCAGCGGCTCGAACCCGTGGTCGGAGACCACGATGACGTTTGCTTCCGCGTCGAGTCCGCAGATGTCTGCCATCATCGAATCAAGAAGCTCGTAGTGA
>JBEKAG010000055.1:0-12375 GCA_050015955.1 Nitrososphaerales archaeon | reverse complement strand
CGAGATGAAAAGACACTTCGAGAGAATTGCCGATGGCGAGCTCAGGGTCTCCCTGAAGCCGCAGGCGGTCTACAGGCTCCCAGAGGCATGGAAGAAGGAGACGAAGCTCCTGCTCAAGCGGATGGACGAAAGGAAGGCGATGGCCGAGGTGGTCGAGGCCCTCAACCTCCAGGAGACCCTGGACAAGAAGGTCCCGGACCTGAGCGGCGGCGAGCTGCAGAGGGTCGCGGTCGCGGCTACGGCTTTGAAGGAGGCCGACCTCTACCTCTTCGACGAGCCGTCGTCATACAACGATGTCTACCAGCGGCTCGCCGTCTCCAGGCTGATCAGCAGCATAGCCGAGGCGGACAAGTCGGTCTTAGTCGTCGAGCACGACATGGCCTTCCTCGACTACGTGACAGACTACGTGCAGATAATCTACGGCGAACCGGGCGCCTACGGCATCGTCTCCGGGCTCTACGCCTCGAGGACCGGCATCAATTCGCTCCTCGACGGCTACCTTCCGCAGGAGAACGTCAGGTTCAGGGACCACGCAGTCTCCTTCGGGCAGAAGTCGGCGGGCGAGACAATCGAAAGCGAAGAGGTTGTCGCCAAGTACACCGACCTGAGGAAATCGTACGAGAGCTTCAAGCTCAAGGTAGAAGGAGGAGAGATAAACCGCGGGACCATCCTTGGCGTCGTGGGCGCCAACGCCCTCGGCAAGACGACCTTCCTCAAGATGGTCGCCGGCGAGGAGAAGCCAGCCAGGGGAAAGGTTGCCACGGATGCGACAGTAGCCTACAAGCCGCAGTACCTGACCTCGACCTTCGAGGGCACAGTCGAAGAGTTCTTCACGGGGACCCTAGGGACTAGGTACAGCGAGCCCGACCTGCAGGATGCCCTTGCCGTCCCTCTGAAGATGGAGAAGCTGTTGGCAAGGAACATGAAAGAGCTGAGCGGAGGAGAGCTCCAGAAGGTCGCGATAGTGGCTACGATGGCCCGGAATGCTGAGGTGTATGCTCTGGACGAGCCGTCGGCCTTCCTCGATGTCGAGGACAGGTTCGTGGTGGCAAGGGCTGTCAATAGGATGGTCAAGGCGAGAGGGAGGGCTGCAATTGTCATAGACCACGACCTTCAGGTGGTCGACATCGTCTCCGACAGGCTGATGGTCTTCGCCGGGCAGCCTGGCGTCGCCGGGGAAGCGACCAAGCCGCTAAGCAAAGAAGATGGGATGAACATGTTCCTCAAGCAGGTGGGTCTGACCTACAGGAGGGACGTCAACACAGGAAGGCCGAGGGTCAACAAGCCGGGGAGCAAGCTGGACCGGGAACAGAAGGAGAGGGGAGAATACTATTACGTAGCATCTGAAAAGGGCAGTAACGTAGAAGTAGACAAATCAGAAAACGCCTAGGTCTTTGGCATTCTTCAACGCCGGGCCCCCATTGTTCAGACTCTCAGGCACCTTGGACAATATGCCACCGAGAACTCAAGCGCCTGTCGAGTGGACAGCTGAGGTTACTGCGCTTTGGGGTGATTGGTTCACTTGCCGTAGGGCTGACCGTGCGGAAATCCCCCAGCCGAGCCGTTCAGTACAGCACTCTGCAGACATGTGCAGTTCACGATCTGGGCGATGGCCTGCCTGAATGGCAGGTAGTAGCCCGGGAAGCGCGCGTCAACAGTGCTGACTGCAAGTCGGGGGGATCAGGCGGGTAGTCCATTATTTGTCCCTACCCTAGTAGCAGCGCGTCCACCGAGGAGTGGTCGCTCGTGAAGAACGGATCGGTGACGCTGCTCACATGGGGGTTGTTCCAAGCGCCAGCTCGGATCACCAGTCGCCCAGACACTTGCTCCTTCAGCGGTCGAGTAGTAATTTCACGGCGCAGAGACAGGGACGGTCAGAATTCCATCCCCGGACTAAGCCTCAGAGCATAAAACAACGCCGGGAAGGCTTTAATAAACGGCTCAGACAATTTTATCATTACGATGTTAGTGAAAAAGACATCGGCAATTTCCAACGCAATAACAGCAGCAATCATCGTCGTAATTATCATTGTCGCAGGCGCAGCAGTTTACTTCTATTCTTCGAACACAGGCCAAAAAACTTCGTCCACTTCGTCCTCGTCTTCGTCCACTTCGTCCTCGTCTTCGTCCACTTCGTCCTCGTCTTCGTCCACTTCGTCCTCGTCTTCGACCTCGGTCTCCGCGCCGAGTTTCGTCACACAGAACAAGCTGGTCTATGAAACTCCTAACACCATTCAATGGCTGGATCCGGACGTCGAGTACTACCAATTCGATTCCATGATGGTCAGGAATTCGTTCGAGACCCTCGTCTGGTACAACGGTGAGAACAGCACCCAGATCATCCCCTGGCTGGCTTCGGACTACAGCATAAGCGCGAACGCAAAGACCGTAACCTTCCATCTGAGGCAGGGAATCAACTTCGCAGACGGAACGCCCATGAACGCGACCTCAGTCTGGTTCAGTCTCAACAGGCTTCTAATCATGGACGGGACCTCCGGGACAGGGACAGTCGGGAGTCAGGCAGCCTGGATCATCCAACAGTTGCTCAACACGAGCCTCAGTAGCTACTTCGCGGGCAAACAGCCATGGACACCCGCATGGGTTCAACAAGTCCTAAACGAGAACTTCGTGACATGCGGAACTTCTTCGTACACCTCGTGCCTCTCTCCGTCAGATCCGTACACCGTGACCCTGAACCTCCAGCACCCGTCGGCTTCCTTGCCCTACTTGCTCGCTGGCGAGTGGGCGTCAATCATGTCGCCGAGCTGGGTCGTCGGCCATGACCTCAAGTCGGCGATAAGTGGTCCGCGCAACATAGATTACGTAAAGTACTTCAACGAAATGGCAGGAAACGGCACTGGACCCTACATGAATCTGCCGAAATCGCCAGTGATGGCAGGATCGGGCCCCTACTACATCTACAGTGTTGACGCGACTACGTACAACATGGTCCTAAAGGCGAATCCCCACTATTGGGGAGGGCCCTCCAACTTCCAGTACGGCACCATCGGGCAGGCAAAGATACCCGAGATCGACATCGTCTACGTCCCTGACCAGAACTCGATGATCCTCGACCTAAAGGCAGGGAAAGCAACAATCGCCGACATCAGTGCGGCGAACATATACTCACTCGTCGACAGGAATGCGTGGCTGCAGCAGGGCAAGTTCGTCTCAATCGTCCCCGGAGCGACAGTAGCGGGACCATACCCCTCCCTCATCACAGGTTGGTTCGAGTTCGGCAGCAACGTCACCGACACTAGCGGCAGGTTTAAGTCGTTCCAGCCGTTCTCGGATATCAGGTTCAGAGAGGCAGCAATAGCGTCTGTCAACATCTCCGACATCCTGATCAACGTAGGTAACCGCCTTGCCGCGCCGGCAACAACGCTGATCCCACCTGGGCTCGCTCCGACAGGGTCCTACGACCCGACCATTCCGTGGCAGGGATACAACCTGACCCTCATGGCGCAGCTCCTGGCAGACCTAAGGGCGAACCCGATAACTTCAGGCAATTCAGTCATGCACTTCTACAACGGCACAAGGATTCCGGCAGGTGTGGTTGACAACAGCTTCTCACCGTCCAACCCGAAGACCATCAACCTAGTCTATGTCATAGGAGGGGTTGTCGCGCAGAACATTCTCGTCCAGATGGCAACTAACCTGAACAAGATCTCAGTCTCACTCGGGCTGACATTCACCCTCTCACCACTGCCTAGTGGCCAGAGGTACACACTCATGTCTGAGCACCAACTCGACTTCGCTCCTGCAGGATGGCAGTCAGACTACAACTGGGTGACCGACTGGACCAACCCAATGCTGGCTTCCACCGGAACCTACTTCTCTTGGTCGCTGTGGAACAGCACGCTGCTTGACCATCTGGTCGCGCAAATCAACGCCGCCGACTCGGCCGGAAACACCTCACAGGTGATTTCACTTACGCGGCAGGCCAACGTACTCATCAACAAGGCCATGTATTACATGTGGGAGGACTACCCGCTGCTTGACTACCCGATCTCTACTTGGCTGCATGGCACCTACTACAACATAGCACTTGGGGACCCGTTCTACTACTTCCCCACTTATTACTACGCCGCACCCTCGTAAAGCGTATAAGCTCCAGCTCCCCCCTTTTTTTTCTTGCGCCTGATTGAGTATGTAATCCGCAGGGTAGTTCTCATAGTCTTCGTGCTCTTCGGCGTCAGCCTGGTGGTCTTCTATCTCTCTCACGGCTTTCCCCAGGCATTCGCACCGTGGTCGGCCTACATTACCTCCAGAATGACGTCGGCGCAGATTGCCGCGGTCAAAGCAGCCCACGGGTTCAATCAACCTCTGTACCTGCAGTACTTCTACTGGCTGCGCGATGTGTTCACCGGAAATTGGGGCAACACGGGCAACTGGGCTCAAGGCCTGCCCGTGATTCAGGTCTTCTCCATGCATTTCCCCTACACAGTTGAGCTGGCCATTGCCGCCACAATCCTGACTGTGGCTATTGGCATACCTCTGGGAATCGTCTCGGCACTGAAGAACAACAAGCTTCCTGACCACCTTTCCCGCATCGTCGCCCTGACCGGGTACTCCACGCCCGCGTACTGGTTCGGTTTCATCCTGCAACTGGTCTTTTTCTACTACTTCTCCGTGTGGGGTCTGCCCAGCCTCCCTAACCATGGGGCGGTGAGCGACAGCCTTGCGGGCTCGGTCTCGTCTGCGACCGGGATTCCAGTGCTTGACGGTCTGCTCGCAGGTAACCTGAACTACTCCTGGGACGCGTTTCTGCACCTCATACTGCCTGCCTTCACGCTTGCATTCATCAGCCTGGGCTATTTGGCAAGGATCGTAAGGGCCAGCATGCTGGAGGTGCTGAGGCAGGACTACATCATCCTTGCCCGGTCTAAGGGACTCTCCGAACGCGTTGTCATCTACAGGCATGCGCTCAGGAACGCCCTCATTCCGGCGGCAACACTCACCGGGCTTTTCTTGGCGGGCCTCCTCGGAGGGGCGCTGATCACAGAATTCGTCTTCACCTGGCCGGGGGTGGGGAGGCTCTCCCTCTATGCAGTGTTCGAGGGAGATGCGAACTTCATCATCTTCTACACCCTCGTGACCGCGGTCATTATCGTAGCCTCGAACTTAGTGGTCGACGTGCTGTACGTTTTCCTCGACCCGAGGATCAAGTACTAAGGCGTAGGAATTGGGATTGAGATAGACATGTCGGACCGGAGAACCCGCGAATCGGAGGCCCGCGTCGCCGAGGTCAAATTCACTCTGCGGCAGCTGCTCCGGGGATTCCGCCCATAACGGTCGGCGCCTTCTCCTTCGACGGCTCCATACTTCTCAACATCGGTGTCTACGGGGCGATCGCCTTTGCACTCTACGGGCTCTTTAGGAACCGGTGGGTGACTCTCGGCTTCCTGGCAATCGTCTTCGCGGTCCTCTACGTGCCGATTCCCCAGCAGCTCTGGGCCTTTAACCCCGCCAACGCCAACAACTTCGACTTCTCTCAGAGGTACTGCTGGAACAACCCTATCTTCGACTGGGGCACTCAGCACACGGTGTGCGTTGCCGGTTCCTCACACATTCTGGGGACTGATGGGTACGGGAGAGACCTCTTCCAGATGATTCTGATGGCCATACCCCTTGACCTCGGAATAGCCCTGACCATTGTGACATTGGCCACCCTATTCGGCGTGTGCCTGGGCGCCGTCGCCGCCTACGTGGGCGGGAAGGTGGACGAGGTGATTCTGAGGGTAACAGACATCTTCTTCGCCTTTCCAGGTCTCATCTTGGCGCTTGTTCTCGCCGCGATATTCGGGCGCACGATGACGACGCTCGTCATCGCTGTCCTCGTGGTCTGGTGGCCGACCTACGTACGTCTAATCAGAGGGCAGATGCTTGCCGAGAAGGAGAAGAACTACGTGGAAGCCCTCAGGTCACTGGGCATCAGTCCCTGGAGGATCCTTTTCCTTCACATCTTGCCGAACAGCATCTATCCCATACTGGTCCAGCTGACCCTCGACATTGGCGGAGTCATCCTGACCTTCTCGGCGTTGATGTTCCTGGGCTTCTCTCCTACGCCGGCACTGCCTGAGCTGGGCAATCTTGCGTCGGACGGAATAAGCCAGATCTTCATAGCGCCCTGGCTCATAATCTTCCCCGGGGTTGTGATCGTGCTCATCTCGCTTGCGTTCAACCTGATTGGCGACGGCATACGCGACGTCCTCGACCCGAGGCTTAGGAGATAGCCATCGATGACTGTCCAGACTGGTCCTGAGATCGTTCTCGAAACTGGTCCTGAGCCCGTTCTTGAAATCCGCGATCTCCGCGTGGACTTCACGACCTACGCCGGGACGGTGAAGGTGTTGAACGGCATAGATCTCAAGCTGTATGAGGGGGAGATATTCGGCCTGGTGGGGGAGAGCGGCTGCGGGAAATCCGTTACAGCTCTCACCATAGCGGGACTGCTCCCGGAGAACGCACGCATAGTCTCTGGAGAGGTCCTGCTCCGAGGGCACGACATCCTGAAGGACTCTAAGGAGGAGCTGAGGGAAGTCAGGTCGAGGAGCGTGGCCATGGTCTTCCAGGACCCGATGACCTTCCTGAACCCGGTTCTTACGGTTGGAACCCAAGTCCAGGAAGCCGTGGACGTCCGGTACGGGAAGCAGGGCAAACGACTCATCCCCCAGCGGGATCACTCTGGCGAGGCCGGGCGCAAGACGACCGCGTGGTCGGAGAAGAAGGAGAGCAAGAAGCAGTTCATCAGGGAGATGACGCTGCAGGTCCTGAAGAAGGTGAGGCTCCCCGACCCTGAGAGGATCATGAAGTCCTATCCCCACGAGCTGTCGGGAGGGATGAGGCAAAGGGCGATGATCGCGATGGCCTTGGCGAGAGACCCCGACCTGCTTGTCGCTGATGAGATAACCACGGCCTTGGATGTCACGATCCAGGCTCAGATTCTCGAGTTGCTGAGGATATTGAGGAACGAGGTGAAAACGACCATCATCGTCATCACTCACGACCTCGGAGTCGTGGCAGAGGTGTGCGACCGCGTGGGGGTGATGTATGCCGGGGACATTGTGGAGGTTGCCACGGTCGAGGGACTCTTCGCGAAGCCTTCGCACCCCTACACCCAGGGTCTGCTGAAATCCATACCCGTCGTCACAAGAACGGGCTCGAGACTTGTCTCGGTGCAGGGCTCCGTCCCTGACCTTATCGACCCGCCCCCCGCCTGCAGGTTCAATCCCCGCTGTCCCTCCGCGTGGGACCTCTGCAGGCGGGTAAAGCCAAGGGTGACTCCGCTGGGGAACGACCATTCCGTGACCTGCCATCTGTACGACAAGGATGAGAGCCATGAGCCAAGATAGCGAGCTTCGCGTCGTTGGGCTGAAGCAATGGTTCCCCATCAGGGGGGGCGTGCTTGGCCGCATCCAGGGATACGTGAAGGCGGTCGACGGAGTCTCCTTCGAAGTGAAGAACGGAGAGACGTTCGGGCTCGTCGGCGAGTCCGGCAGCGGCAAGACGACGGTCGCGAGGACAATCCTCCGCCTTCTTGAGCCAACCGCCGGAGACGTCTACCTCAGCGGGATCAACGTCGCCAAGGTTCCACGTGGGAAGTTCAAGCCGTACCGCAAGAGGATGCAGATCATCTTCCAGGACCCCTACGCGTCGCTCGACCCCAGGCAGACCGTCAGATCGATGCTAGTCGAAGTCATGAGGGCATTCGCAAGCTCGTCCGAGTCAGGTGATCTTAACGAGGGGGCGCTGAAGCTGATAAGAGCGGTGGGGCTGAACGAGGACCATCTCTTCCGCTATCCCCACGAGTTCTCCGGAGGCCAAAGACAGAGGATCGCGGTCGCGCGAGCCCTGGCAACGAACCCAGAGTTCCTCATCTTGGACGAACCGACATCGTTCCTCGACGTCTCTGTGCAGGCACAAATCCTGAACTTGCTCAAGGACCTCCAGACGGAGTTCAAGCTCACTTACATGTTCATTTCCCACAACCTGAGCGTGATCAGATACATGAGTGAAACTGTGGGAGTGATGTATCTCGGGAAGCTGATGGAGGTGGCTAGGGCCGTCGACATCTACTCAGACCCCGAGCACCCCTATACGCATGCCTTGATCGGCTCAATCCCGATTGCGGATCCGCGGGTCTCCAAGAGAGGCGCCCCCTTAGCAGGAGACGTGCCCAGCATACTTCATCTACCGTCAGGATGCGTCTTCCACACGAGATGCCCCTACGTGACTCAAAAGTGCAAGGACGAGGAACCACTACTCCGCGAGACCAGCCCGGGGAGGTTCACAGCCTGCCACTATGCCACTGAACTGGACTTGGGCGCCCCCCTTGCCGCAAGGGAGAAGACGCAGGGACCTGCTTGAGCGACGACGAGGACCTGAAGAAGGAGGTACACCTCGAGTGGAGAGACTATGTGGCACTCGTCATCGCGATGCTTGAGACCGTTCTGGTGCCTATCCTCGTCGTCATTCTCATCCTTGTGCTTGCGGCCCTCTTCTTCATTCTGTAGCCTGTTCTCGGTCTGAGGAGGCCATCCATTCCTTCCACTGCGACCTCGCAGTGATGGACTCGACGATGCCGAGTCCCTTCCACGGGTCCTTCGGAAGAGCAGCCAGCAGGTGAGACACGAACAAGGCTACGTGCCGCTTCGAATCGATTCCATCCTCTCCGAGGATGATTGTCACGTTGGTTTGGTCCGGCCGAGAGTAAGAAAGGAGCCCGCCCAACATGGGGTTCCGGAACACCCTGTCCTCCAGCTTCTCTATCCTGACGGTGAACCTCTTTGGGGTCTGGACTTCGAGCTCGACGACTTCCCCGGAATCGTGCTTAAGGTAGGCGTAGCCAAGGTCAATCATCGTTGACTCCGAAACCTTGACCAGAACATCGAGACGCAGCCCTGATCTCATCAGGACCTCAGCGGGAGAGCTAGAGCATATATCTCCTGCTATGAGAGGCGCCCAACCCGAGCAAATCGCAGCGCCTGTGAACTGGTCCGCCTCTACTAGCCGAGCAGATCCTTCGCTGTCTCCCGGTCGATTGGCATCGTTCTAGCCCTGATGATGCCTTTCGTTATCTCGACCCAATTCCTGTCTTCCGCGAAGACCTCCCTCAACATGTCCACGCCCCTGCCCTTTTCCTTCGTCTCCAGCATACTGAGCCCGACCCAGAACTTCAGCTCAAGCACCTCGGGGACGAGCCTCAGCCCCTTCACGTAGGCTTTTAGCGCCTCGGCGTACTTCTCGGAGGTCAGCAACTCGTCGCCCTTGCTGACCCAATCATAGCCCCTTTGGTACCGCAGCAGGCGCTTGAGCTCGAGCACAGGCGCTGGGTGGTCCTCGACTCTGAGGTCCACGAGCCTTCCTGACCAGTCGTTCGGGGACAACTGCGGGGATACCACCAGGATGGCGGACGACTGCTTCCCCCGTGCGTCCCCGCCCGCTTCCTCCCCGGCCTCAAGGGCCGCCACCAGTCTCTCCGCGAGGGGCATCCCGGCGTTCTTCACAAAGGATCCATGCATGGATTTCCAGACCCTTTCATTCTTCATTATGTTGCCTTGGCAGCTCACCTGATCTCCGACGACGTGGCCAGCGTGAGGAATACACTTCGAGCCTGTGTGGGCTGCAACCCCTCCCTTAGCATCGGCCATCGCCACCTGCCTGGTCGCCGCCTTGGAGTCTGCCCTGACGAGAGTTCCGAGGGCTGCCTTGGCGCTCTTGCCGGCTGCCATCAGTTGAAGCCCGAGTGGGCCGTAGCTGATCTCCACCATCGCCTGCGTGGCTACTGCCCCGACGCCTGCTCTGGCCCAAGTGACGACGGAGCCGACTGAGAAGTAATGCGATTGGACCGCCACCCCCATCTCGCCCGTCTTGGCATCCCGCGCGACAATCGAGTAGGTCACGTTACTTTTGCGCCAAAGATACGATTTATGCCTTGTGTGGTCGTCAGAGCACCGATGAACATCGAGCCTCACGACCGAAGTCCAGAATAGCCCTCCCAGAAGGCTGAAACTCAGGATTGCGCGCGCACAAAACCACATCTACATACTGCTACGTCTGCCCGTGGAGGGAAGAGAACTCTGAAGCTCATTAGGAAAGCCCTGGAGGAGGCTCACATCAGCAAGCCGGAGAGGGTCTCGACCGGTGTCGACGTGGTGGGGGACATAGCGATAGTCAGGCTGCCCGAGCTCTCGGCGACCGAGAAGAGGCGGCTGGCCGTGGCCCTCACGAAGGAGGTGAAGAAGGTGAAGTGCGTCTACGAACAGGAGGGAGGGATCGAGGGAGAGTTCAGGCTCCGGAGCCTGAAGCACCTCGCAGGGGAGAAGAGGACACTGACCCTCCACAGGGAAAACGGGTGCGTCTTCAGGGTCGACGTCGCCCGCTGTTACTTCTCGCCAAGGCTCTCTACTGAGAGACTCACCATAGCAAGGCAGGTGGCACCCAGGGAGCGCGTGCTAAACATGTTCGCTGGGGTGGGCCCGTTCTCAATCCTGATCGCGAAGACAGCAGGGGCAAGGGTCACCAGCTGCGAAATCAACGAGTACGCCTGCGACCTGCACGAAGAGAACGACGGGCTCAACAAGGTCCAAGACAAAGTGCGCGTCGTCAGGGGAGACGCAGCGGAGTTGCCTGGGAAGGAGAAATTCAAGTTCGACCGGGTCCTTATGCCTCATCCTTCTCAAGCAGACAAGTTCCTCCCTGCCGCACTCGCTATGGCCAAGAAGCGGGCCGTCATCCACTACTATAGGCATGTTCTCGGCGAGAGCGAGAACGAGGCCTCGGCTAGGCTCGCCGAGGAAATCTCCGGCAGGGTCCCCGCAGGGACCCTGATCAAGACGAGGAGGATCAGAGAGGTGGGCCCCAGATGGCTCGAGATGGTCGCCGACCTGCGGCTCCCGGACTAGAGGGAAGGCTCGGGCTGTACCTGTAGAGGTGGGTGACCGCCCCCGAAGCTGACCAGGATTGCGCCAACATGCAAGGACTGGTCATAGTAGAGCCATAGCGGGGCCGGCAAGACGGATATAGCGACCGGTTCAGACTCGTAAGGTTGAAGGTCCTGACCAGCGAAGCTGACCTTGAAGCGCTGTCGAGCGACTCTGGCATCATCAAGATTAGGCCCACGGTGGGGTACCTGGCCGAAACCGAGGCCGAAGTCGAATCTGTCCTCGAACTCGCCGGGAACTCAGGCGGGTCGGTGACGCCAAGGGGCGCAGGCACTTCAATACCGAGCCAGTCGGTGGGAAGTGGATCAGTCCTCCTTCAGGGTCGGAGCATGGCTGCCGTGCTCCCAGGAGGCAGGGTGAGATGCGAGCCCGCACTCGTGAAGGGAGACCTGAACAAGCTGCTGGAGTCCGTGGGGAGATGGATGCCTGTCGACCCATCCAGTTACCTCAGCTGCACCATCGGAGGGATGGTAGCAAACAACTCGTCTGGCGTGAGGACACCGGTGTACGGCTCGACGGTCGAGTATGTCGAAGGGCTCAGGGCGGTCATACCTGGCGAAGGGGTGCGGAGCCTGACAGCGGTCCCAATCGAACAGGCGCTGTCGGGGGACAGGGTGACGAGGAGAGTCGCGGGGCTCTTGGTAGAGAACTGGAAGACCATCATCGGCGAGCAGCCCCGGGTCACAAAGAACTCCTCGGGATACAGGCTCGAGAAAGTGCTGCATGACGAGGTCTGCGACCTTCCGAAGCTCCTGGTAGGCTCGGAGGGGACGCTGGGAGTGCTGACTGAAATCACCTTTGCCACCCGCATGAAGGCCGGGTCGAGAATCCTCCTGATCGTCGAGGTCGGACTCGACGAACTCGATGCCCTCGTCTCCTCGTTCAGGAGGCATGGCCCGACCGCGGTCGAGCTCGTCGACAAGTCTGTCTTCAGGAGGATGGGCAGGGAGGAGAGGATCGCCAAGTATTCTCGCACAGGGGGCGAGTACCTGCTCTTCTCCGAATTCGAAGGGGCCGAAGAGCTGTTGCAGGAAAGGATGGAGGAGATTGTGGGCTCGAAGGTCGGCGGGTTCGAGCCAATCGCCCTGACGAGCCCCTCAGATGTGCGCGAAGCTTGGGAGGTCAGGAACGAGACACTGACCCTGGCCCTGGAGATCAGGGAAGGGAAGAGGATCCTCGTGCCCGGTGTCGAGGACCTTGTCGTCCCGACCGAGAGGCTTGGCGACCTCGTGAGGCTCCTGAAGGACCAGTTCGAGAGAAGAGGACTCAACTACATCTCTTATGGCCATGCGTGGGACGCAAACCTGCACGCCCGCCCCCTCCTCGACCCGAGCCTTCCCTCCGAAAGGAGGATGCTGGAAGAAATCATGGAGGAATCTTTCGAGGCAGTCTGGAAGATGGGAGGCTCGATGACGGGGGAGCACGGCGA
>JBEKAG010000054.1:0-7137 GCA_050015955.1 Nitrososphaerales archaeon | reverse complement strand
GATGTCTTCGAACGCAAGCAACCTCGTCTTTCTAAGGCCTCTCAGTTTGGATACTTTGATTGCGAGTGGGGAAATATCAATCCCCACGACATCGAGTTTCTTGTGGTTCTGGAGGTAGATCGCGACTCTGCCCGCGCCACATCCTACGTCAAGAACCCTTCCCTTGGCAAACTTGATGGCCCTCCTCTCTATGCTTGGCCAATCTCTGAATGGAGCGAAGTAGAATCTTGGCGCCACGTCAGATTGGTCGATGAGGCCGTCGTCCCGCTCTATCACTTCGTAGCCCGCTCGTTTCTTGAAGTAGTCCCATACTTCGTGACCATACGCATCGGAAGACAGGAGGCCCACTAGCCGAAGGTCCGTGCAACGTTCTAAAAACTGTGCTGACATGCTGTCAGGACAGAGATAGATTGGTCCTCTGTCGACCAAGGAATCTTCCGTCCGGCATATTGGGCTGTAGTCCCGGCGAGAGGGCGCTCGATGGAACCACTTGCGACTTCCTGATGTGGGCCCGGTGGAACTCACCAAGTCGTGTGAGAATCCAGATTAGGGCTTGTCGTTTGAGTCTTCAGTTGCGCTTTCCCTAGGCTTGGACGTCCCCAGTTTCAGGTTGCCTACGTGCCCTGGACTACTTCGGTCCCTGCGACCTTGTCACTGTACTTTTGTGTGTAGCCTTTAGACACCGCGAGACCCACTATCGCGTCCAAGAGGAGCAAGAGCCAGTGGATCTTGCTTATGTTCCTCAACAGTGCCACTCCTAAGGCCGGTGTTTTTCCTCCGGCTGCCACCACCTTCAGGCCGAACACCCGTTTCCCGACGGTAGCACCTGTGTACGCTTCTGCGAAGGCGAAGTACAGTACTAGGATGATGCCGGCGACAAAGGAGTAGACCCCTGCCAGGACGACTCCGAACGCAGCGGGGCCGGAGGCCAGAAGGAACGATATCGTAAACAGTACAGCCAGAATGCCCACTGCTGCGTAGACTATTACGGCATCGATTGCGAAGGCGATGATTCTCTTTACCCAGTAGTTCTGGGCCTCGCCCTCCTTGAGAACGGCATCGATGCCGCTCAGCGGTGTGTTGGTCTGGGCCGTTCCTGCGAGGGACACGGGCGCGCCGCAGGAGGGACAGAAAGCCGGCTCTCCGGGGAGGGACTTGCCACATCTGGTGCAGAATCTGTTCTCCGCTGACATGGTTTAGGCTTGCTTCGACCTTGATATAAGCCGTCAGCGCGCGACTGAACTGGCTCAGTACGGTCCAGTACGAAAATGCACTGGAAGCTGATTCGAAATCGAGGGGTATGACCGCGGTGCCCCGGTTGAGTATTTGCAGGGTGTCTGAGACAGCCGCGCTCGGAGAATCTGAAGCTACTTCGCCCAGGTAGTCCGCCTCGCATTTATCAATCTGGGATGCAATTCTGCGAAATCACGACCCCGCGAAATCTCCACCGACGTGAGGTCAAAATGGAGATGGACCTACACGTGGGAGGGAGTCAATAGCCTAGTGGCCCTTCGCCTGCAAGTCAGCGTTCCAGGGCAGGTCAATCGAGAACACTTCGATTGGTGATTCTAGGTTCTTCGCCTCCCTCATCCCAATCTCATTCAGGTGGTTCCCCAGTTTATTCCAAACCTGATCGAAAACCTGGCGAGTTATGCAGATTCCTCCAGGCTCGGCAAACGCGTAGACCCTGCTACCAATGTTGACTGCGTCTCCGAGGATGTCGTTTCCCTTCCTCTCGACGTCACCGACGTGTATTCCGATGCGGGCCCACAGCCTGTCGGCCTGAGACACCTTCTGGTTCCTTTCGTGCATTCTCCGCTGCATGTCTATAGCACATTGAGATGCCTCTAGAGCGCTTGTGAATTCCACCATGAAAGCGTCCCCTATTGTCTTGACTTCTCTCCCATGGAACTTGGGCAACGCCTCCCTAGTGACCGCACGGTATTCCTCGAGCAGACCCAGTGCGTGCTTCTCGTTCCTTTGCGCAAGAGCCGTATAACCGACGACGTCCGTGAACATTATTGCAGCGAGTCCCCTGCTCGGCGTCTCCTCGAAGGTCTCGAGGTACCCGTTCATTTTCCAGTAGGTCTCCAAGAACTCCAGCCCCCGCGGCGTAGCAGAGTAAGTGGTCTCACCGTCAGCGGTGGTCTTCTTCAGTAGCCCGAAGATTATCAGGTCGTCCATCATCACTCGCAATCTATCAAGCGGAACACCAACTCCGTAAGAAACCCTCGTGATCCTCCCGCCCCCGGGGTTTCGGAGCACTACTTCTAGAATCGACGCGTAGATGTCCGTCTTAGATCGCTTGATGGGACGGTCGCTCATGCTTTCACCTCTCGCCCAGGTGCCCCGTCCATCATCCCTAAAGCGGGAAAGGAGGAAGGCTTTCGGATTTCTGGGGTGGGCTCTGATGCCTTACCCTTTCCCCCTCTACGAGCTCCTTCGTGTAGACCAGTTTCTCGACAACGCAATCGTCTTCGAAGTACACGCTCTCGGCGTAGACCTTTCCAAGCTTTGCCCCATGCTCTGCCACTAGCCGGGAGCAGTACACGTCTTGGACCTGAGAGGCCTTCCCGATGTTGACAGTACCACCCACAATTGCGCCTATGCAAGTAGCTCTCCTGCCCAGTTCAATCCTGCTCGCTTTCAACCCGCCGGTGGTTTCGACACAGCCGCCGACCTCGGCACTCCCTGTAATGAGAGCTTTCGCGGCACGAAGGGTACCCCCGATTTCTATGTCAGCCCCTGAGAGAATCCCACCTATTTCGGCGACTCCTCCAATTTCAAGGTGACCGACCAGCTCAATGTCCCCCGAGACTCTGAGCCTTCCGCCTACCTCGACGTCGCGCCCTGAGAGCTTCCCCTCTACTTCGACTAGCCCACCAACCTCTATCTTCTGGCATTTCAGGTCGCCCTTGGATTGTAGTTTCCCTCCTACCTCGATGGCCTCACCCTCCCCGCCAATCAGCTCGATTGTACCACCCGCTTCGATTCTGCCGAATCTCAGCGCCTTGCGAGAAGCCAACGTTCCTCCGACTTCGGCAACGCCCGTTACTTCTCCTCCTCCTAGTTCGACCCTGCCACCCACATCGAGATCCTTCAGCCTTGCCTCTCCGAGGACAACGAAAGAACCCCCAACATCCACCGTTTCCACTTCAGAGTTCCCCTGCACCTCGAGCGAACCTCCGACATCTGCGGTCTTTGCCTCGAGCGACATGCCAACAGAGAGTCTCCCCCCTACGTCTATTCGTTGCGCCTTGAGGTTCTCCTTGGTGTAGAGAGCGTCTTCGACGTCGATGTCTCCATGCACCAAGAGTCCCCCGTTGACTCGGACGAGGCCGTCCGTGGACTCGAGAGACGCGCATTCGAGGTTGCAGTCTACCTCGACATTCCCCTCAAAGTGAGCTTTTCCCGTGACAACGACCCCCGAGCCATCGAGGGCCTGAATGAGCGCATGGTTTTCGGCTCTAAGGTCGCCTTCCACTCTGCCGAGCCTGACGGTGCTTCCCTTGGGAATACGCGCCTCTGCCATGGGTTCAGGGAGAGGTGCTTCGGCTAATATAGTTGGCTCACAAGATGTAATCACGCGTCGTTATGTCAGGGCGTCGCGCACGAGCCAAGTGAGACTCGCCAGTCTAGTCTGCAAAACTAAGTTGGGGTTCGAAAAGCGAATTCCAGCGGAAAGTAGGACCTTTCACTACAGTCCGACACTTCTCAGGAGGTCTTCCTAGGAGACTCTGGAGACTCAGACTTCGTCCTTTCGTACTCCTCTCTGATGAGGCCCATTAGTATCCCGTTGTGGAACTTACCGTTGAAATAGACAGTCTCCCTCACTTTGCCTTCAACTTTGTAGCCATTCTTCTCTGCCGAACGAACGGCCGCCACATTGTCTTCGCGGGTGAACAACTCGACCTTGTGCATATTATACTGCTCAAATGCTAGTTTGGTCAAGAGCGCATTCACTTCGGATCCTATTCCCTTCCCCCTGAATCCTTTGTCGCCAATCGCGACTCCAATGTCGACAGTTGTATGGAACGGACGCCACCACCTCATCGAAGCCCATCCTATCACTTCTTGCGTTGCCTTGTGAACAATGACGAAGGTTCTTCTGTGCGCACTCTCTTCCTTCAACTCTCCCTCGTATTCCTTCTCCAACTCTTCCATGCTCATTGTGTGGTCAGGCCTGGACCGAGCCCATTCCATCACCTCTTCATCATTGAGCATCTTGTGGAGAAGTCTGAGATCCTCTCGCTCCAATCCCCTGAGATAGACCTGCTTTCCCTGAATCAATTGCTTTCTTCCCACCGTCGAAGTCGCTTAAGAAACTTCTGAAAGAACAACGACCCAGGGAAGAACATTCGAACCCGCATGCAATGCACCCGGAGTCTCCATAGGACTCGCGGCTTGACCTACTGTGGCGACACGCTCGGGGCGGGCTTTCATGGCGAAGGGCCGCTGTTCGATGACGTCTCCATGTCTCCCAGACGCTTCGAGACCATTCCGCTTACGGCACCCGAGAATATCGCTTCGGCCATGGCTTCGTAGCCTAAGGGAGTCAAGTGCAACCCGTCGTTCGAATACTCTGCTTTCAGCCTCCCTGTCGAGTCACTAGTGGCGGAGAAGAGGTCCACACAGATGATGCTGTGTTCTGTGCTGTATTTCTTGATGAGTTGGTTCAGTTGTAATCTCGGTCGGATGCTTTCGTCGAAGCCGAGTACCGACGGAACCGTGCAGGCGACTGGACAGATTCTGCGTACGAGCGCCTCGCCAGCCATCTTCGCGAGGTTTCTGGCCACGGATGGCGGCTCGAACCCCCACCCCAAATCGTTCGAGCCCCCTAGGATTATCACCGCGTTGGGTTGGGATTCCACGACATCACGGTCGAAACGGTTGACCATGTCTTCGGTGAGTTCGCCAACGACTCCCCGGTTGAGAAACTCGACACGGAGGCCAACCGCTCCCCTCTGGCTAAGCATCTCCTCCGTTTTCTCCTTCAAGAATCTTGTGTACGGAGTAGGCTGAGGCCACTCGTCCTCCAGTGTTGGTGAGTGATAGCCTACCGTGAGGCTGTCCCCAAAAGCCACAATGACGAGCTTCTCCGTGACTCTATCCCGTCAGCCACCAAATCTGAGTCGCTAGATAAGAAGGGCGATGAATCTCGAATCATCCTGGAGAAGACACCAGCCCTCCAGCAAGTGCCGAATCCGAAAAGTGGATTCCGTACGCCTTGGTCAGCTTGTCAAGCCTCAGTCTCAAAACCAAGCGAAGCCGCATAGCTCCTGATCGATTCTATGTTATCGACTCGTCTTTTCTTGTAGATCAACATGCCTGCCAGGAGATTGCCCCCGCCTGCTGTCAGTTGGAAGGGGGTGCGTGCGACACTTCCCGAGTCCTCCACTTCGACCTCCGCCAAGCCCAAGTGTATGTTTGGAAATGCGAGTCTTGCGATGGGCAGCGCCCTAAATGAAGTTCGAATCGAGGCTGGACGCCTGAGGACCCATGGTGTTCCCGCAACTGGGTGAAAGGTCGAGATGTACAGGTGGGACAAAGTCTTGAAGCGCCTCAAGTACAAGATTGATTTGAGGAGGTCGGCTGTGCTGCCTAGACCGTTCATTACTACGTTTCCTAGCTTCACACCTTCGCTCTCTACCATCTTCATGAACCTGACCCTAGTCTCGAGACTGTCACCAGGCTTCGCTTCAGCGAAAGCCTTGGCGTTGGCAGTCTCGATTGAACAGTATACTGTACTCACTTTCTCGTCCTTCAACCACCTGACAGTCTCCCTTGAAATCGAAGGACCGACGTCGATTGCGAGATCGACGTCAGTGATGTTTCTTGCCTTCTCCACAGCCTGACGTACACGCGAATCGAGACCGTTCGGATTGGTGCCACCAACGAGGACTATGGACTGGACCCCCTTTTCCACAGCTAGCCTCACACTCTGATCGAGTTCTCGCATGGTCAGCCGCGCTCTCTCCTTGTTGACCGCTCGATCAGAGCTGGAGAGGGAGCAGTACAGACAGGAAGGCGACACTTCGCAGTCTGTGATCATGTGTATGTGCGCCGAGAGCAGTAATCTCCTTCCTAGGTTCTTGTCTCTGATTCTTGAGGCCGTCGAGAAGAGTTCAGTGCATCTACTTCGTCGACTTGCAGCGTCGAAAAGTAACTGAGCGGACTTGAAATCGATGTCACCCCTCAAGCCCCTTTGAAGAGCGTTTGTGAAATCCCGGTCTGTTACGTCGGATTGCTTCTTGCTCGACTGACTTCGACCCGTTGAGTCACAGCTCGATGGCGGATATTTCAGAGTGATGGATACGCTTAGTCTGTCTTCTTTACTTCCTTCAGCGGAAAGACAAAATGCACTTGGTGGTTGAACCAGCTCATGTCATGCATGACGAACCCGCAAACTTGGAAACCACAGGAGAGGTAAAACCTGTGAGCATAGGTCATGAAGTCTCCAGCGTCAACTCGAAGGACATTCATCTCCGGATGTTTCCTTCCTTCTTCCTTAATCCTTTCAATGATTCGGCTCCCTACACGTCGCCTTAGGTAGTCATGATGAACAGCCACGGACATGATTGCCATCGATCTCCATCGAAATTCAACCGCAGCATAACCGATAATCTTTCGAGACCTCTTGTTCTCAGCCACAAGCACTTTCCCGCGAATTGGGAATTCTTTGAGCATCTCTATCGTCCTCTTCTCGTACTGCAGGAAGTTTGGACCAAAGTTCTCCGCATGCAGAATTATCTCTCTAACTTGTGGCCAGTCCGTGTCTTCATATTCGCGAATGCGTGTCTCAAGCATCTCGTTGCACTGAGTGATCAGAAGTGACGCTCTAGGAAATAAAAGCCTACGTGCCAGAGCGCGCTATCGACCCGCACTTTCCCTTCATGAAATTCAAATGGGGTTTTGGTTGGCTGAACCATTGTGATACTCCATGCATAGCACGACTTAGCGCGCGCGCTCCCCCGATTGGGGCATGACAAGACATGACTCGTGATAAGTCAATCTGCTGAGCCGCTACAACCTCAATCCATCGCATGGTATTCCGTTCAGTTCAGTCGACTGTCATGATTCGCTTGCAGAGAGCTTGCGCTCTAGGGAAACGAATTAATGGAGGGCTCTTTCGCTTTT
>JBEKAG010000053.1:0-7217 GCA_050015955.1 Nitrososphaerales archaeon | reverse complement strand
CTCCGCTTTCCTTTCTGCTGTTGATCTATTTTGTGAGCAGCGGCAGGTTGATTGGAGATGCGATAGAAGGGGGCTTCATAATGAGCATGTTCAACAGCGGCATGTCACTTCAGGGAGACTTGGCGCACCTGAAGAACGATTTCAAGCTTCAGGACATGGTGGTCAGCTCGCCCACCTCTCCCGGGGCCTACGTGACCGGGATGGCCCTCGCAGAAATCATCTACTCTGTGCCGGCGTTGGCCGTCCTTACGGTCCTGGCTGCAGTCTACCTCCATCCCGGGATGGTCGAGGCGCTGGAGCTGCTAGGAGTCTTCCTGCTCATGTTCCTTACTTCTATCGCCATCGGGTATACGCTGTCAACCTTCTCGAGCGACATAGTCCAGAGCTTTGCCTTTTCAAGACTGATCTCGACACTGTTCTCCACCCTGCCTCCGGTCTATTATCCGATAACGCTCATCCCTGTCCCATACCGGTACCTGGCCTACCTGTCCCCCACCACTTACGCCGCCGAGATCTCCCAGCACGCCACAGGTTTCCTGTCGCTCTCTACCCCCGCTGTCACCCTTGCCTGGGGGGTCCTGTGTGCAACGACTGGGATCCTTGCACTAGTCGCGGTCAAGAAGGCAAGATGGAGGGAAGTGTGAGTTCCGAGCCTTGATGGCGGACCAGGCGGCCTCTCCGGCAGCAAACAGCTAGCATTCTCCATTCGACCATTACAGTTTGGTTCAATTGAGTCAATGACAGGATACGGTTCCGTCGTCTAGGCTCAGAGACCAGTTTCACATGGTCAAGCAAGTCCCTCCCGGGCAGGCCTTTCACACGAGTGTGGTACTGAGTTGGGGATGGAAGTCGAAAGGGTGGAGACGCGCGCGCCTATGGTGCGATGCCCAGTTCTCGGCCACTAGGCAAGGATTGCAAGCATTGCAGAGAGAAACAGCAGAGTGACTACGATCAGAGCGATTACTGCCGTTCGCGCACGTCTTCGCAACGCTATTCTGCACCGTCGTGTGCTCGGCACCCATTTAAGGAGCCCTATTGTTGAAAGCAACGACGCAAACTGCAGAATTCGCGGCCTGGAAGGTACCTGAGGACTTGCATGGCGGGGACGCAGAGGTTATTGGTCACGATTGGATGAAGAGGGTAGGACGAGGGAGCCCAACGGGTCAGCTTGAAGGGCTCGCCGGGTCAACTCGAAGGTGGCCCTTCTTAGTGTGACGCGCTTTCCTGACTTGCGACTGCACATGTAAAGCCTTGTAGATTGCGAGAGTGCTTTTCCGCCCCCCGACGGGACTGAACAAAACAGAGGGAAGGCGTGCTTTTGCACGCCTTGTTTCCTATTCTATGCTAGTAGTCTGTGATGGCGTTGATGAAGGCTGAGACGTTTGGGGTTCCTAAGCCGGTGGCCATGTCGTAACCCCTGCCGGCTAGGTAGCCGTCTTCACCGCAGAGTCCTGCGCACGCGGCGTTGTTCCCTTTGGTGACGTCATGGAATGTATGGAAGTTGGCGATTTCGTAGATTGCCGGGTTGACGAACCCTAGTGGGCGCCCATTTGCCTGGTTGGCTAGAGCCATGATTCCCGCCCATGCGGGGGACGCTGCGCTGGTACCACCGAATACGGCCCACCTACCTAGGAATCCCAGGTAGGCCATCACTCCTCCGTAGACGGCCGAGTTGAATGACACGTCGGGGGTCATTCTTCCGGTAGCCTTGACTGTGGTGCCCAGAAGAGTTGTGAACTTATGTTGGACGAACCATTGGTAGAAAGGCATGTTGTAGAGCATGCTAGTGCCTCCACCGCTTGTGTAGCCAACGCTACCAAAGGTAGTGACCTCGTTCCATGTGCTCTCCCCGCCGTAGCCGGTCGGGTAGCAGCCCGTGGGTTCGCCTGGTCTCACGGCCGTGGTGCACCCCTTGGCGCCGCCGTTGATCATGACAAGGCCTGTGTTGCAGGTATGACGAGCAGCGCAAGTGAAGTTGCCGCCTGGCCCAGGAGGTCCACCGTATGCTCCTCCGTATGGAGAGCCCTGTGTTCCTCCAGCAGCTAGGACGAGCGGACTGGTTGCTGGGAATGAAGGCGTAAGCTCGAGAGTTCCGAGGAAATATGCGTCCTCATTCGCACCCTCATCGCCTGTAGAGGCTATGACAGTCCAGTGGTTCATCTTTGCAGTCGCGAACACATAGTTCGGCTGGTTCAGAAGGGTGGGATCCCACGAGATGCAGTAGGTGTTGGTGACGTCCAGGGCGGTGCAGGTGACCAGGTCATCGGGTTCACCGAAGCTCTGGGTCATGATGCTGCCTCTGTATTGCCCCTGAGTGACGATGGCCTGTTCGGCGCCGTAGAGGCTGCTGTCGTAGCAGTCGTTCGCGACGAGCAAGACGATGTGAGCACCAGGTGCAAGCGAGTGCGCCATTGTGACGTCGAGCGTGGTCTCTTCTGCCCAACCAGTTGCCCCGCAGACGCCGGCGTTCGGTGCAGTCGTCAGGTCAGCGATAGTGTTCACCGGGCAGATGTCAGTTGCCGCGCCGGTCCATGTCGGGCCGCAGAGGATTGTGACTGTTGCAGAGGGCAATCCGAAGGCTGCGTCATAGGTGTCGAGATCGCTCTGAATTGTTGGGCTTCCGAACGCGTCGACGATGACGATAGTCTGACCCGTCCCATCCAGACCGTGACGTCCGGTGGTGGGCGGGAAGTTGTACGCCGTCTTCAGGAAGTTGGGTGGATAGCAGATGATGGTCCCCAGGGAGCCACTGTAGCAGAATGGTGCCCCGCCAACCGGACTAGGGTTGAATGAGGAGTCGAGAAGCGATACCCCAGGGTTGACGCTGGAAATATGCAAAACCGGAACTGCCGTGGGCTTCGCGATGGAAGATACGCTTGCAGCCGTTGGGTTGACGAAGAAGATCATAAGGAAGATTGCACTGAGAATAGGAAGGATTCTGAATCTTGAATTGATCAGATTCACGAATTTTCTTGTCAGGAATCGTCGCCTATTATAAAAAGCTAAGCCGAGCGTAGGTCTGCTGTCCGGAATTTCGGATTCAAGACCCCGGATTGTTGAGCATCTATGGTGATTGAACCTGATTAAGGAGAGCGTTTGATTCATTCCGATAGTGGTTCTACGTCCAGGAGCTGGTCCTGGACCAGATATCGAAACCGTTGGAACTGGATAATGACGATCAATAGGTTTCTCGTCTACGGCAAGACATAAGATTGGCACGATTGAACGGGAACGCGTGCCGCGAGCGATAGCATCCGCTGACTTCACGCGCTACGCCCTGCTCTCCGAGCCGAGTCTTTCCCCTGACGGCAGGAGAGTTGCTTTCTCGGCGCGGCGGGCAAACATGGAAGACGACGCCTACGACTCGGATGTGTATGTGGCCGACGTGAGAGGCTCGGCGAAGGACCCCTTCACCACCGGGAAGAAGGACTACGACCCCAAGTGGTCGCCGGACGGCGCATCAATCCTGTTCCTTTCTCGACGGCAGTTCGGGAAGGACGACAAGGGGAATGCCCTGTACGTCATCAACGCCAAGGGTGGCGAAGCAAGGCTGCTCCACAAGTCGAAGGACGGCGTCGACAACCCCCAGTGGTCGCCTGACTCCAAGACGGTCTACTTCCTCTCCTACGTGGCGAAGAAGCAGAAGGACGACGTCAAGGTCATCAAGAGGCTGACATTCTGGTTCAACGGGCTCGGCTTCATCTCCAACAAGCGCAAGCACATCTTCAAGGTGGATCTTGGGTCCGGCAAGGCCGTCCAGGTCACCAGAGGAGAGTTCGATGTGGCCGATTTTGCCGTTTCGAACGACGGGAAGAGGGTGGCGTACCTCGCTGCTGCGAGCGACCTGAGGCCATACATCTCTGACGTCTACCTGATCAGCACCTCCAAGGCGGGGAAGAGGAAGCTGACGAAGTCCACAATGGAGATTAGTGCCCTCGCTTGGAGTCCCGACGACAGCCACATAGCGGTCTCGGGCGACGACCTGCCGTCAGGTTTCGCCTCTCACGTCCGCATCTGGACGATAGACCTCCACACCGGCAAGCTCTCAAGGGTCGAGGAGGTCGACAGGAACAAGGCCAACGGGCTCAATTCCGACGTCCGAGCGAAGGCGCACGGGCCGGGCAACATCGTCTGGGACAAGGACGGCATCTACTACGTGCAGGCTGACGGTGGCTCAGTTCACCTCTACAGGCAAAGGCCAGGCGGAGAGCCAGAGATGATACTCGGCGGCGAAAGGAGCGTCGAAGGATTCGACGTGAAGGACGGCAAGGTGGCGTTCATTGCTATGACCGCCGACCGCCTGGAGGAACTCTACCTGATGTCAGGACGAGAAAAGGCGCTCTCGACCCTGAACTCTGAGGTCTACAAAGAGCTGAAGGTCCTCTCGCCGGAGCATGTAGGGTTCAGGGCCAGCGACGGCGAGCTCATCGAGGGCTGGGTCTTGATGCCCGAGGCGAGGGGAAAAGTGCCCGGAATCCTGTATGTTCACGGAGGGCCCAAGACGGCCTTCGGCCATTCGTACATGCACGAGTTCCAGGCATTCGCGGGGGCCGGCTACGCCGTGATCTACTTCAACCCACGGGGGAGCGACGGCTACTCGGAGAAGTTCGCAGACATCAGGGGGAAGTACGGGACGCGCGACTTCGACGACTTGATGGAGGGCCTCGACTGGGTGCTGAGGAAGTACCCTCAGATTGACGGCAAGAGGCTGGGGATAGCCGGCGGCTCCTACGGCGGGTTCATGACCAACTGGGCCATCGGCCACACCACGAGGTTCAGGGCTGCGGTCACAGATAGGAGCATTACGAGCTGGACCAGTTTCTGGGGGACGTCCGACATCGGGCCCTACTTCACCGAAGACCAAGTAGGAGGCGACCCGTGGGACTCTGAAGAGAAGCTCAGAAACGATTCGCCTCTCACCTATGCGCCGAAGGTGGAGACCCCTCTACTGGTTGTGCATTCGATGGAGGACTACCGGTGCTGGATGGTGGAGGGGCTCGAGTTCTTCACCGCCCTGAAGAAGCTCGGCAAGGAGGCTGAGATGGTCCTATTCCCTGGGGAGAACCACGACCTCTCTAGGGTCGGGAAGCCTAAGCACCGCGCCTCGCGTCTGGACCACTACATCCGCTGGTTCGACACGCACCTGAAACACAAGTAGGAGCGCACGCATAGCCGGCGGGTGGGACCATCATTCTTTAATCCAGCCTGCCGCAGAAGGCCATACGAAGAGCATGGAGGTGGCGACTTTCGGTAGCGGTTGCTTCTGGTGCTCAGAGGCAGTCTTCAGCGAGTTGAAAGGGGTCGCCAAGGTGGAGCCGGGCTATTCAGGGGGGGATGTTACGAACCCCACCTACGAGCAGGTCTGCACGAACACCACGGGGCACGCCGAGGTCGCCCAGGTGACCTTCGACCCGGGCTCAATTTCATACAGGGAGTTGCTCGAGGTCTTCTTCTCAACCCACGACCCGACGACTCCGAACAGGCAGGGTCCCGACGAAGGATCGCAATACAGGTCGGTCATATTCTACCATGACGACGGGCAGAGGATAACAGTGCAGGAGATCATCGCCGAGTTGACCCGGGAAAAGGCGTTCCGGCACCCGATTGTGACCGAGGTCGTTCCGTTCCGAGCGTTTTACCCCGCAGAGGACTACCACCGCGACTACTATAGGCAGAATTCGAGGCAGCCCTACTGCCAGGCTGTAATCTCGCCCAAACTCGCGAAGTTCAGGGCCCACTTCCAATCGAAGCTCAAGGTTGCGCCTAACCAGAACTGATTATCGGCGAGATGCACGCCATTGTCTAATGTCTTCGGGATAACCGGTACGCCGGGGACCGGTAAGAAGACCATTGCGCCGCTCGTAGCAGCTAGGATGGGCATTCCTTGCATCAGCCTAAATGACCTGGCAGTTTCGTCTGGGCTCGTCGAACGCGGCGGCGACGCTGCCGAAGTTGATACGACTTCTCTTCGCAGGTCCATCGGAAGGGACGTGAGTGGCCCCGCCCTGCTCTACGGCCATCTCTTGCCATACGTTCTCAGAGGCAAAGAGCTCAGGAGAGTTGCAGTCCTCAGGTGCGAACCGAAAGTCCTGAAACATCGGCTCCTGAACAGAGGGTATAGGCCAGAGAAGGTCGTGGAGAACGTCGAAGCAGAGTTGATTGGGGTTATCTCGGCAGATTCAATGGCTGCGTTTGGGAGCAGGAAGACAGCGGAGTTCGACACTACGGCATCAAAGCCGACCTCAGCAGCGAGAATGATCTCGGAGTTCCTGAAACGAAGCGGGGAGCCAGGGTCTAGGATCGATTGGACGCTCAGCTACACGTCGGCATCGACGCTGCGGTCTTTGCTCTCTGGTCTCAATGCCAGTGGTGCCTAGATACGAGCGGGGTCTTGGCGTGCGGTGGCTTCTTTAGGGTCGCAGCGCGCGCCCCAGAGACGACACGAAGCAGGTCATAGCGATTGAGAGCCTCAGGCACACCTACAACGGAGGGTAGGTTTCGTTGAATGGCTCGAAAAAGCTGTCCCCATGAAATCTGCGCAGAGTCTAGGTTAAATACAGTCGAGCCCTCCATTCTCGCAGTTGAAGCCTATCAGGAAGCAGTCCTTGGGCGTGTACTATTCTCCGGATGTGAAGTCATTTCACATCGTCGTAAGACTAAAGGATGTCCCGGGTGCCCTGAGCAGTGTCCTCGGACTTCTGCGCGACCACGTGGACCTTGTAGGCAGCACTAGCTACAGCCTGGAGGGCAACGGCGCGATCTGGAGCGGTTTCGGGAAGTCGCTTTCGAAAGCCGAAACTGAAGGCAAGCTGAAGAATCTGGTCAAACGCTCGCCCATGGTCCTCGAATGCGAAGTGAAGGGGAGTGACCACGGTCTGCTGATTGACTCCTTCCATTCCGGGATCGAGGTTGCGCCCGACAGGCCGGCAGTCGTGTTCCCACTCGTGGGGGTTTCCCGGATCTACGACCACCTGGCAAGGATGCTAGGTAGCGGGGGCGAGACAATACTGTTCGAGGAAGGTTCTGCGCTCGGCAAGTCGAGCGGTCAATACTTGAACGCATTGCTTGGTCATGGCAACCTCGACTGGAAGGTCAAGGCGCTGTTGGGCACTTACAGCATCATTGGCTGGGGGTCTGCAAGTCTGGAAGTTGAAAAGCCCGGCGCTCGATTCAGAGTCACAATTCGTGACTGCATGGAGTGTGCTGGGATGGGGAAG
>JBEKAG010000052.1:0-7222 GCA_050015955.1 Nitrososphaerales archaeon | reverse complement strand
GAAACTTCAAAGTCAGGGTCACGAAGATCTGCAGTGGTGGAACAGAGTACGACTATCAGTCCGAAAGCAGACGGCTCAAGAAAGTGAGACATAGAATGGAAGGCAGGAACCAAGCAATAAACGCCGCTCTTGCAATCACAGCAACCGACGTGATGAGAGGGACCGGCGGGAAGATCGGAGAACGCGCAATCCGGGCGGGGCTGGCTAACGCGCGCCTGCCGGGGCGATTCGAGCTGGTCCAAGAGAGGCCGCCGGTGATACTTGATGTTGCGCACAACGTTCAGAAAGTCGGAGTCCTCCTCGATGTCCTCGAGGACGTCTTTGGAAGGACGAAGGTGACTTTCGTACTCGGGTTCCTAGAAGGGAAGGACGCGCGAAGAATGATTGGGCTTATGGCTCACAAAGCCCGACACTTCGTGTTCACCAACCCTACTGTCAGAGGCAAGAAGCCGATTGACCTGGGGCTGCTGAGGAACCTCTCCCGAAGGCTGACAGATGTCCCCTCACTGGTCGACTCTGACCCGATGTCAGCAATCGACGAGGCGATGGGCCTCGCAGGAGACAAGGGGGTCGTGTGCGTGACAGGTTCGCTGTATCTCGTCGGCAAGGTCAGAGGAAAGTGGTTTGATGTAAGGAAAGTCGCCGAGAGTCGGAGCTCATATCCTGGCTAGCAACGTGTCAGGAAACCTGTCCGCGCCTGCCGTCAGGCCGGCATCAGTCCCTTCGAAGTTTATTATGGTCAGACGAACAGCCATCGTCTAGCTATTGCCAAAGATCAAGGTCGCGATGTACGGACTTACTAGTGAGGGATATCGACTCGCTGCAGAACTCGTGGACAAGGCAACAGTGACCATAGTAGACGAGACGCTACAGATGGCCATGGAACTCGACCCAGCATTTCTGAAGAAGAACCCGAAGCTCGATGTGCTGATGGCCGGAGAACCGCTATTGAACCTGAAGCCGCTGGGGCAGGTTCTCGGGGAGGCACAGGTAATCTTCTTCACCCCCAAGCTCCGCCGGCCCTCAGACGAGTCTCTAATCGAAGCGAACTCCAAGCTGAGGGATTTGTCGAAGTATCTTTCGAAGGGAGTGACTCTGGCTAACGTTCTACCCACAGGACCAGGTGGCAATTCTGAAAACATCATGCTGGTCGAGAAGCAGACAGGGCTGAAGGTTGGCTCCACGTTGACGTATGCGTACATGCCACTGAAGCCTCGGGACACGAAGCCTGCGATTGTTTCGACCGCAGGGGCACCCGAGAAGAGTCAACTCCGGGCACTAGGATTCACGGAGAACTCGCAGAACGTGTTTTCAGCAGAGCTGGAACATGCGGCCGCGGTCCTCGAAGTTGCGATCGCCTCGGTAACAGAGATTGAACTGGCGAGGAGAGCCAGGGAAGCGAGGGTCTCCCTTCAAGGGGCGTCCGATGTTTACATCGATGATTTTACTAAATACCTCTACGACCTGAAGGCAATCCAGGCCAGCGAAGAGACCGGAGAGTCAATCTCTTACCTTGCTGGAGCCACGCTGAAGGGCCTGGAAAACTACGTCAGATACGTGGTAGACGAGACCAGAGATTTGCTCAAAGAAAAAGAACTGAAAGCGAGCAAGACTAAGATCGACCTTGTGTGGACCCTCGACAAGTACGAGATGCGTGGCGAAAAGCAACAGGTGGCCGAAAGCATCCAGCAGAGACTAAAAGACTACGTTACGGACGTCAACGTGATCCCCGGTTTGGAACTAAGAGGAGGCTCAGAGGTCATCGACCCGTTGAAGCACAACGTCCTGATAGCCTGCTCGAAGGAGGACCAGGAAGCCGCGAAGCTGACGAAGAAGGGACACAGGAACATCGAGATGACTCTGATCTCCGCCACTCCGACTCTGAGGAGAGAATGAACCGAATAAGAGCGTGCGCCAGTGCCAATCAGGCAGCTTGCGGAGGTTCTTCTGTCTCATTGCGCACCCTATAAACCCTGTAGAGTACGAACCCTACCAACAGAGCGGCGAAGACCGGTAGGAGGGCGAACCCCGTGAGAGTAATCGGCTGTCGTGCGATGTTGTCCAGATGCGAGGCAATGTCGGCCTGAACAGCGTTTCCAGGAGGCATGAGAACCCACTCTCCCTGGCCATTGGTCGAGTTCGAATTGGTTTTACCTACCCCAGATGGGATATACCAAGTACCGCTCGCATTTGTTTTGACGTATTGCACCGAAATGCTGGTACTGGTAGTCAAGATAGGATTCCCAGTGAACGAGGCGTACAGCCCGCTGGACGAGCTGAAGCCCGAGCCAGCCAGGACTACACCCAGCCCCAACAGGACCCCTGCCATGACCCCCAACGCAGACCTTCCGGACCCCATGGATACACACTGGCGTGTGCTGTGTAATTAGTTCTATTCGTCAGAACGGCTTCATCATAGAGACCCTTCATGCCTCGTGCCAGAATGCTGCGGCTCAGCCCGTAGTCCCTATCAATGTGTGTGCGTTCTGTGGCCCAGAACGGTCGTTCGGTACTATAGGCATAACTCCCCCCTCCCTTATAGGAGTCCGAGAATAATGCATTTGCAAACTATGAGAACAAATCGCAACTCCAGCAGAGCTGCAGCCTTGGCGATGGCGGTCGCGCTAGCGGCCACTGTCTTCCTTGGTCTCACCGGCCTTCCTGCATTTGGAGTTCATGCTACCTCGTTCAACGTAGTACAGATCTTCGTTAGCACAAGCACAAACCTGCAGTACAACTATCTCTTGACAGCATACAACCTGACCGGGAATCAAGTCGCGACGTATCAATCCTCCTTCCCAGCCGCGGCATTCGAGCTTCCAGCAGGAAGCTATCTCTTCACCGTTTCAGCACTTCGTGAAGGGTACTATCCATGCCCAATGTGCGGAATCTACGCAAACGGCAGTACGACAAGGTCCTCAAACGGCAACGAGACGAAATCCCCAAGCGACAACACCACAGTCTCACCAGTGTTCATGATCCAGTCAGCCTCAGAATACGGCTACGCTGTCGAGACAGTGAGTGGCCCAGTCACCTTCACAATCCAGACCCAGAACGTCACCTTGCTGCCCACTGGCCCGGTCACAGTCAGAGTCACCTTTGCCAACGGAACGGCAGCAGCCGGAGCCTACGTGTCTGCCTCCATCATCGGCCAAGACTACTACTGGTGGAGCCCCAACTCGAGTCTCGTGATGTCAAACCAGACCAACAACCTTGGAATCGCTCATCTGATCCTTCCGCAGGCGCCCGCAGTAATCTCTGCGTGGGACTGGGTTCCGGTCAACTCGCCTGTGAGCAACAACACAGTCCCAGCCTATGTCGGGGGTCAAAAGATCAACGTAACCATCTACTGGGAACCGACCTACGTCGGCCTATCCGCTTCCACAATAGTCATCCCACCCAACAACAATGTCAACCTGACCCTCCACTATCAACAGCCAAAGTATTGGGTAATGCCCATGGGAGTCGAGACTTCCACAGCCAACTCGTCAGGAGCGACCAAGGGGACGATTGCCAGCCAGCCCACAGGTGTGCCATCGACAGTACAATCCGCTCCGTCTCAGACGGCGTATCAAAGCCAATACTACCTGCCGTCAACGATACCTTCGATTGGGGGAATCCCCAACACAACTGGGTCGACAACGACGTCCTCGCATGCGCTTCTTGGAGGGAGCCTGACCACGGTTGCGATAGGGGCGACGGCAGCAGTCCTAGCTGCGCTGGGAGCTGCGGTAGTCATTCTGCGAACGCGGTCGCATCAACAATAGGCTGCGGGCCCGGAAGGACGCAGCCTACCCCATTTCTTATGAATTCCCGTTTTGGTTCGCGCGCGCTACATCCTATCAAGTCCATTTTTGAAGACGTTAACTCTATATCGCGCTGCACGAGGGAGCCATAAGGAATGATCAAGATCGGAGTCGTCGGAACAGGCGGCTGGGGGAAGAACCACGTCAGAGTTCTCAGCGAGCTGGGATGTCTCGCCGCAGTCTGCGACATCAACAAGGACAGGCTGGCTGAGTTCTCAAAGAAGTACGGGGTGCCGGGATACGTCTCGCTAGAAGAGATGCTCAAGAAGGAACGATTCGACGCGGCAAACATCTGTACCCCTGCGTCCACACACTTCTCGATGGCCTCCATGACGCTCACCGCTGGCCTCCACACTTTTGTGGAGAAGCCGATGACGACGACCTCCAGTGAGGGAGAAAAACTGCTTGATGCGGCAAAATCCTCTAACAGGACGCTGACGGTTGGTTTCATAGAGCGGTTTAATCCCCCCATCACCGAACTCAAGAAGACGATTTCGGACAGGAGCATGGGAGATCCGATCTTGTTGGAGTTCCATAGAGAGAACAGGAGGGGCGAGGGGATAGACGACGTCGGGATAGTAAAGGATGCTTCCGTGCACGACATAGACACGGCAAGATGGCTCTTCGCGGAGGAGCCGAAGGTTGTCTTCGCCAGGGTGGGGGCGTTCCAACCCCTTCTTCAACACGAAGACTTCGCAACCATACTGCTGGGGTTTTCGGGCAGGAAGACGGCATTCCTAGTGACTAACTGGATAACCCCCCACAGGGTCAGGACCATGACCGCGGTCTTTTCCGGGGCTGTCATAGATGTCGATTTTGTGACGCAGCAGACCAGCTTACACGAGAAGAACATGACCACGGTTCCGAGCAGGCCCTTCCAGGAACCATTGACGCTAGAGCTAAAGGAATGGGTTGCAGCGTTGACGGAAGGTCGGAAAGCACTCGTGACCGGAGAGGACGGACTGAAGACGATGAGGGTCGCCGAGGCGGTCCTTGCATCGAGCTCTACTGGGACGCCGATCTACCTGAGCTGAGAAAATGAAGAAACCGATCAACACGGTCGCTCCCGATGCAAAGATAGGCAGGAACGTCAGAATTTGGAACTACGCGTACGTCGGTTCGAGAACGGTCATCGGCGACGGCGTGAAGATAGGATCGCTCGCACACGTGGACTATGACGTGAAGATCGGCAGCGGGACGAAAATCGAAGGGAGCGCCTACATCCCTCCGATGTCGAGAATCGGCAAGAACGTATTCATAGGACCAGCGGCCGTCCTCACAAATGACCCGTACCCTCCAAGCAAGAGGATGATCGGGGTCAAGATCGAGGATGGAGCGGTGATTGGCGCCAGGGCGGTGATCAAGGCGGGAGTCAGAATTGGGAAGAGGGCTGTCGTCGCCATGGGAGCTGTCGTGACGAAGGACGTGCCCAGCGGGAAGGTGGTCATGGGGGTCCCCGCGAGGGTGGTCTATACGAGGAGGGAGTTCGACATCAAGATGAAGGAATGGGAGTCCGGGTCCTGAGCCTGGACCTGACGTAAAGACGAGTCAGCAAAACCATAACGGCCAGCCAGAGGACGCCCAGTCCAAACGTGAGGCCGACCTTAAGCAGCGTAATCGCCGTGTACGCGGGGAGGTTGTGAGCGACGGGGCCCAGGGGGACAATCGCCATGAAAAATAGATAGGTCTCGCCTATTATCAAAAAGAAGGCGACCAACTCAATCCCGATAAGAGGAGTGAGTCTCATTTCAGTACACCCAAGTCAGGACGGATATTGCGCCTGACAGGAAGCAGGCAAATGCTGTGAGGACGAGGATGCTTTTCACCAGGTCCCTTTCGTCCAGCGGTCCAGACAATAGAATCAGCCTGATGAGGGTGTTAGGCGAGGAAGACTCCAAAGAGGCGTACATCTTGCCATCCTCGCCGAGACGAGTGGGCCTCGCCGCCATCCTCCTCCTCTCCACAAGGCCTCGAGCGCTGGAAAGCGTATAGAAGGAGTTAAGGATCGCCGGGACCATAGCTATCATTGCTGCGATTTCCACGCCCCCCGTTATCGCCAGGGCGGCGAAGGTAGACCCGAACATCAGGCTCCCGCTGTCCCCATCAAAGGCCTTGGACGGATACCTGTTGAAGACGAAGAAGCCCGCGGATACTGCAACGAGGGGCAGCACGGAGGCCGCCCGAGCAAGTGAAAAATTGGCATCTGCGACAGTGTGCAAGACGACCCCGAATAGCAGGGCAAGGGAGGCCAGCAAAGTGAACCCCGATATCTGGCCGTTGAAGGAATCCATCATGTTGAACGCGTTTGCGACGACGGGGAAGGCGACGATGACCAGCAGGATGTAGATGGTGAAGTGCTCTCCGATGTGCCCTAGTAGCGGGAAGGTTAGGTTAGATTCGTAGAGGTCTTTTTGAAACGCAGCCGAGACCACCAGGGGGACCGCTGCGAACAGAAGGAGTAGGGGTTTCGTCTTCCCGCCGAGGACGAACAGGTCATCAGCAAGGCCGATTGCGAACGCGACGGCCGCACAGCCGATTACTGCCAGTGGGACGAGCGAACCGAACGCAAGGTACGCGAGTATCTCGCCGACGAGCACACCGAGAAAGAGCAGGGGGCCCACCGGAAGGGGAACCTTGGTAGGGGGATGCTTGTGGACGTCGTCCACGACCCTGCCCGACCTCACGAGGTACGCGATGAACCTCGGCATTGCTAGAATCACCAGCAGAAGAGGCATTATGAACGAAGGCAAGAGGAGCCCGACGTCAGCTAGGCCAGGTTGCATCCTTGACGACCCGTGAGAGCTTTCTGATTAAACGGTTTCGAGGGATCTTCCAGACGCTTCAATGTTATATATGGCCCTCGGCCGACCAAGGACATACATGAATGTAAAGGACCTGCGAGACGGTATGAGAAGGGTCGACGCCGAAGGTGAGATAGCCGAGATGGCCGACCCCCGAACGGTCAACCTTAGGACCGGGGACCAGGCCAGAGTGGTTGACTGCATGTTGAAGGACGAGAGTGGGCAGATCAAGTTGTCTCTGTGGGACAATCAGATTGACATGGTCAAACAAGGCTCGAAAATCAGAGTCACCAACGGCTACACGAACAGCTTCAGAGGCGAGCTCCGGCTCAACGTGGGCAAATACGGGAAGCTCGAAGTCCTCGAAAGCTGAAAGGCCTCATCTCCGTCCCTTGTGAATCGACACGGTGACGAGTATTGGGCACCGGAGGGCTCTTCCTCAGAAAACTCAGGGCGAGGGTTTCAGACCAGCCCACTGGGTTCGTGTGGGTCGAGAAGGGCAAGCTCGCAGGCTCAGGATATCCAGCCTCGAGAAGCCAACTGGAATGGCTTCGTAATCAGGGAATCAAGGCCATACTGACGCTCACCGAAGACCCACTTCCGGGTCAGTGGCTC
>JBEKAG010000051.1:0-7339 GCA_050015955.1 Nitrososphaerales archaeon | reverse complement strand
CCTCTCACGACCGGGGCCATGGAAGACCTTGACAAGTGCTCTGAAGGAGTAGAATGAAGTGAGGATGGAGCCGAGGATGATCACAAGGAAGGCCGCCGCGCCATACGTGGCGGCCGCCGACAGGATCGCGTCCTTGGTCCAGAACCCTATGAGCGGGGGAAGACCGACCATCGCAAGTGCTGCGAAGAGGAATGCAATGTACGTGTACTTCATCCGTCGTGCGAGCCCTCCCATCTCGTCGATTTTCCTGGTTCCAAGTGCTTCGATGACGGACCCAGCGGCCATGAAGGCGAGTGCCTTGAAGAGGCCTTGGCTTATCAGTTGATAGACTGCACCAGACGTCGTTCCTAGCCCGATGGCTGCAAACATCAGACCCAGTTGGCTGATCGTAGAGTAGGCAAGAATCCTCTTGAAGTCGTCTGCTGCACATGCGCAGGCACCCACCACCACTAGGCTTGTGAGGCCGACGACCAAGACTGAATTGGAGAGGACTGCAGAAGAGACGTAGATCGGATACATCCGGACGACCAGGTAGACGCCCGCGTTTACCATGGTGGCCGCGTGGATGAGCGCGCTGACTGGGGTCGGGCCTTCCATTGCGTCTGGCAGCCAAACATGAAAGGGCACCTGAGCGGACTTCCCCATTGCCCCGATGAGAATCAGAGCCCCAATCAACACCCAATTCAGACCGGCTGCGCCCACGGACGAGTTGATTGCGTTGATGTTCGTTGTGCCGAGCGTCGTGAAAAGCATGATCACGGCGAGCAACAGGGCGATGTCCCCGAACCTCGTGACCACGAACGCCTTGACGCCAGCCTTTCTTGCGGATTCCTTGTCGGTCCAGAAAGCGATTAGGAGGGCGGAGCAGATACCGACTATCTCCCAGAACAGGTAAAGCTGAAGGAGGTTGCCGGCCATCACAAGACCCAGCATCGCCCCGATGAACACCAGGACGAGTGAATAGAAACGAGCCTGCCCTTTCTCATGCTTCATGTTCCCGGCTGCGTAAACCACGATAACGAAAGACAGAATCGAAACGAAGGCTGCGAGCAGCACCGAGAGGCCGTCTACGTTCACCTCGGCCAGGACCTTCACTCGGCTCACCTGGCCGAAGACCTTTGCGTAGGCCTGGAAAATCGACCACCCCCCGAGGGACTCGGTATATGGCTGAGAAAACACGAGGGCTTGGTAGAGCCCGATGGCCGCCGTCAGCCCGCTTACACCTATCGCGAACAACTTGCTCCCCCTCGAATCGATGAAACTCACGAGCGGGACAAGAGGAGCCCCGATGAGCGGGACCATCCACACGAGCCAAGCTTCTAGCATCAGTGCCTCAGCTTCCTGATCTCAGACGGGTTTAGCGTCCCATACTTCCGGTAGACATTGACTACGATGGCAAGGCCCACCGCCTCGACTGCGGCCCCGACTAGGATCGAGAGGAACACGAAAGAGTCGATCGTTAGGAGGTAACAGTTGGCACCCCAAAGAAGGGTGGGGAAAGGAGGAGAGACAGGGCAGGAGATGGTAATGTTAGGGGCGAGGTTGGCAGGTGCGGGGGCCAATCCAGATGAGAACAAGGCCAGATTGGCACCCAGTAGAACTACCTGAAACGACATCACAGTCTTGATCAGGTTCTTCGAAAAGGAAATTGAGGCGATACCAATGAAGACTAGAAGTATCCCCGTGGACATGAAGATTATCTGGTCGGTCACCATCTAGGTCTCCCTCGAGAATAGGTTGGCAACAGTCACCATTGCGGATGCGAAAACTGTGATGAGAATTAGGAGGTCCCACGGTCTTAGCGCCCAGAGGAATTTGAAGGTCTCTAATGAAGCGTCAGAGTACTCCGAAAGAGAAGATCCGACGAGCCCCAACGAGACCTGAGTCAGGGCCAGGATTACGAGAACTAACGCTCCAGCCACTGCCGCGATCGTCAGGCGGGTCGCCCCGATATCCAGCTTCGACTCTCCGGTCAACAGAATCACAGTCAGAAAGAGTACTGACACCGCGCCCGAAAAGGTGACGATTTGCATCAAACCCACCAGTGTGTTGCCATACATGGTGAAGGCCACTCCCAGCAGAGTGGACGCCCAGAACAGGGCAATGAGGGAGACGGAGACCTTCTTGGAAAATAGGGCAACCAAGGCGGTGGCTAGGATTGCGACCGAAATCGCGACCGAGAGCAGTTCACTTGCCAACTGTCAACGCCTTTCTCATCAACGTGGATTCCTTCTTGAAGACAGCAAGCTCGAAGCTGTGGGTCAGGGTTAGGGCCCCGAACTTGCAGTCGTCGACGCACTGGCCGCACATGATGCACGTAAAGAGTTCGAAAGAAGGCCGCTTAATGTCAACCTCCCTTGCGCCAATCGTCTTCTTGCCCACTGGCACCATCGTGATTACCCCAGCAGGGCAGACTATCTCGCAGATGCTGCATCCGGTGCATTTCACAGGGTCGATATCGAGCTTTCCCCTGAACCTCTCGGTGACTACCTTGTCTCCGAACGGATATTTCTCCGTGATAGGCTTCTCCAGCACGGTCCGGAACATCTCGCCCAAGGCGCTGCCGACATTTCTTCTCGACATTCTTTTCACCTGAACGCCACGAATATCGCCACCGCGAGCTGCGCCAGACTTAGAGGAGTGATGATGGTCCAGAAAAGCCTGGTCGCCTGATCGATTCGGACCCGGGCCAGGGCTGTCTTAATCACGAAAATGAGGAAACCTACCGCGAAGAGCTTCACCAAGAAATAGGAAGCGTAGAAGACAGCCTGCAGATTCTGGCTAGAGCTGATGACAGGGCCTGCTGGACCCCCTAGGAACAGGCTGACCGCGAGAGCAGACAAGAAGACGTAGCTGAGGCTCTTCGTGAGCTTGACATAGGCGAGGGTGTTGCCTGAGAACTCGGTCATCCACCCGCCGACAATCTCCGTCTTGGCGTTGGGGATGTCGAAAGGAGGCTTCTCGAGCTCAGCAAGTGATGAGATGATGAAGACCGCGAAGGCGATCGGCGCTACGATGATGTACCACATCGAACCCTGTGCCGCAGCGACCCCCCCTATCGAGAGGCTTTTTGCGAGGACCGCAGGGGTCATCATCGAGAGAATCAGCGGTATCTCATAACTGGTGTACTGCACGACCAGCCTTCCTATAGCTATGGTCGAGTATCTGCCAGCCGAGGCATATCCGAGCATCGCCGCCATCAGAGTCGAGAATGCGAGGATGAACAGCATGAAGAGAAGGTCGAGCGGGTCGCTGAGGATTGCCTGGAATCCAAGGATCGGGATGAACACGATGCCGATGGCCGGGGCCGCGAAGAAAAGGGCAGGACCCCAACGAAGGACAAACTTGTCGCTTTCGGTGGGGACGATCTCATCTTTGGAGGCAAGCTTGAAGAAATCTGCGACCGGCTGGAAGAGACCGAAGGGTCCGGTCACCACCGGTCCACGCCGTCCCTGCATGCGGGCGTACGTCTTCCGATCCAGCCACTCGAAGGCGAAGGCGATCCAAACAAAGAATGTCAGCCCTGGAAAGAGAAGGAGCTGGACGACCTGCAGTGGGTTCAACTAAGCTTCCTCTTGTAGTACTCTATCCCATAAGTGCGGAGCTCTTCACCGCTTATGGACCACTCCTTGGACTTGTCGACATCCAAGACCGAGACCCTGTCCATGCACCCGAAGCACGGGTCCATGCCGGTTAGTACGATCGGAACGTCAGCCAGAGTGTGGCCCTTGAGCATCTCCGTGGCAGTAAGGATATTGGCTACCGTGGAACTCCTGACCTTCACTCGCTCCGGCGCGCTGCCGCCTCCCGACTTGACGAAATAGAACAGCTCGCCCCGCGGGGCCTCAACGTGGAAGGTCGACTCTCCCTTGGGAACTGCCCTTGGAATGCTGACTTTGTAGGGACCTGTCGGGAGCTTGTCGACCGCTTCACTGACCATCCTACAGGACTCTCGGGTCTCGTTCAGCCGCAGCGTGAGCAGCGAAGCTATGTCTCCCTCATTGCTGGTCTGGACAGCCGGGGAGATCTCGTCGTAGGCCGCGTAGGGGTCCTCGACCCTGACGTCTCTAGCTATGCCAGTGCATCGAAGAAGAGGGCCGACAGGGCAGAGTTGCTTCGCCTTCTCTTGAGTGATCCGCCCGACACCCCTCGTTCGGACTGCGAGGGTTTCTTCCGATTGAACGAGCTTCGTATAGTAGTCGACTCTCTTCTCGATGTACTTCATTTCTGTCTTGATCTTGGCCGCAATCCCGTCGGGGAGGTCCATTCTGACCCCGCCGATGATGGAATATGACTTGTGGACCCTGTTGCCAGTGATTGCCTCTTCCAAGTCCAAGATATGTTCCCTATCCTTCCATACCCACATGAATAGAGTGTCGAAGCCGGCCCAATGCCCGACCAGACCGAGCCAGAGGAGGTGCGAGTGTATCCTTTCGAGCTCGGCCACTAGTAGCCTGTTGTACCTCGCCCGCCTCGGGACCTCGAACCCAGTGAGGGCCTCGACGGCATGGGTGTATCCCAGGCTGTGCGCGAAGCTGCAGATACCGCAGATCCGTTCGAAGAGATAGGTGTTCTTTACCCACGTCCTCTCCTGGGCCGCTCGTTCTATTCCCCTGTGAACGTATCCGATCCTGGGTATGACCTGGACGATTCGCTCCCCTTCAAGGATGAGTTTGAAGTACTCGGGCTCCTTCAGCGACGGATGTACTGGCCCGAAGGGCATGGCGCTCTCCACCGAATACTGCATCAGCCCAGCGCTCGATTCTCTACGCTGGTCGGGTTTTTGGTCTTCACTCAAGCTCCATCATCTTCCTTATCTTCTGTGGGTCAGCTTCCTTCCGAAGGGGAGGCGGCGCTTCAGCCGGGTAGTTGTCTGGTAGAAGGAGCCTCTTCCCCAAGTATGGGTTCCCCTCGAAGGAGACGCCCAGCAGATCTTGGATCTCGGCTTCGTACAGGGTCGCAGAGGGCAAGGATCCGGAGACCGACTGGATCTTTGGGTTGGTCTTGGGCACTGCGGTCCTCACTACTACGAATCTTCTGCCCTGCCAGAATTGGTAAAGGATTCCAATCTCCTCTCCTAGGTCGAGACCAGTAATCGTGCTAAGGTGGTATAGTCCCGGTATGGACGAAACGGACTTGCATGCTTCCAGGACCTTGTCGGGGGAGACGATCAAGTCGACGGACTTCGGATGCGAGGCGATGGACCCTCCAAGTCTGGCGGCCAGTTCGGCCAACTCTTCATTAGACAACTGCCTTCTCTCCTTCAATGGGGTCGGGCGGCCCTCCTGTGACCAACTTCAGGATGCCGTAGATTATCGCTTCTGGCCTAGGAGGGCATCCGGGAATGTACAAGTCCACTGGGACCACTGAGTCGATGCCGCGTCCCGCGTTGTAGCAGTCCTTGTACACTCCGCCTCCCAAGGCACACGCTCCGATCGCGACCACATGCTTGGGATCAGGCACCTGGTCATAGACGATCTTGAGGCGGTCCTTCATAAGGGGGTTGAGTGTCCCTGTCACCAGCAGGACATCCGCGTGCCTTGGGCTCGGGACCAGCTCAACGCCAAGCCTTTCGGCGTCGTACCGAGGAGTGAGCGCAGCCAGTATCTCGATATCGCAGCCATTGCAGGATGCCGCATTCACGTGGAAGACCCAGATGGACCTCTTCCGTGCCCACGCGGTTAGACCGGTTCTAAAACTCGCCGCCCCCGGCGGTGATGAACCACCAGACCGTGACAGTGAGAACGCTGCCCCCGCCGATGAGGAAGAAGAGCGGATATGTGTCAGAGAGCGCCTCGAAGGAGCCTGCCAGGATTAGCGCCAACGCTTCGACCACGAGGAAGAGCGTCGCGAAGATGAAGAGGTTTGACCTGTATAGCCCCCTAGGTGGAATCGACCCTTCGCCCCCTGTGAAGGGCTCGTACTTCACCCCAGTGCCGGAACTCCGCTTGCCAAGTCTGCTGACTAACGTGAAGACCACAATATCGGCAATGACTATGAGGAGCGGCCCTAGGACGGCGTCTGTCGCTGCGGTCATTCTGCTTCCTCCACCAGGTCCGCGATCATGGTTACCAGCTCCATGGTCGACCTCTTGGCCACGTCGGAAAGCCCCTCGCCGACATCAACGGCCTCGGGCTGAATACCCACTACATAAGTGTCCGCTGCGTTCTCGGCAACTCCGGGAATCAGCCTGAGCGGGACGTTGTGGGTCGCGAAGAACCCGAACTTCGTTTCGCTGAGACGGGCGCAGACGATTGTCCCCGGCTTCTTCTGCGCCTCAACGGCGTCGATGACCACTATCCTCTCTCCTTTCGATGCGAGGTCAGAGATCAGCCTTTCTTGATTCGACGAGAGCCCGTGTACTCTGACGGCTTTCCTCGATGCTGGCCTTAGCCGTCGCCGCAGCGATGAGACTACCTCGAGTCCGAGAGCATCGTCTTGCTTAATGGGGTTGCCAATTCCGAAGATATGAGTGGTCCCGGATCCGCCGAGGATGCATTCCTTGAGCCGAGCGGACAGGTCACCGGAGGACGCAGTCGAGCCTTCCCCTTTCCGCTCTACTCGATCCCGATAATCTTCACTTGGAGGCCCTCGACTACCTTCAACGACGAGCCGCATTGAGGGCACGCGAAGACCGGGTCTATCCTGTGGTCGTGCCGACGGACCGGGAGCCTGCCTGAGAAAGCGCACTTGGGGCACTCTACTGAGCCCCTCGTGAACTTGACCAGGAGCCTTGAGCCTTCCGCCTCCGTCCCCTTCGAAAGAATCCCGTACGCCATGGTGAGCGATTCGCGGGTCAGGCCCAGCATTTCTCCCACGTTGACTTTCACCCTCTGAGGCGAACTCCCTGTTGCCTTGACTTCTTCGAGGACCGATTGAAGTATCTTGTCTGCATAGACGTACTCGTGCAAGAGATGCCGCTTCGGGCGCTGGGGTTTTTAGCGTATTGGGTGGTGAGTCATCTTCGGGACCAGACTCGTGCGGCTTCTCGGGTGAGCGGAGGCCCTCTGTCCTTGGAGCCGGCATCTCAACCGGTTTTGGACCATTTCGAACCCTGTTTAAGAAGATTAGACGTTTCCTATCTTTGAGAATCGTCTTGCTAGGATCCGATGTCTGTCAGGAACTTGCTGTTCGATTCGACCGCCTGTCTTACGGCGCTCTCCCAGGCCTTCCGTTCGGCCGCGGACTTCGCGCTTAGCTTTCTTACGACGTCGTACACATCATCCAGGCCTGCGGCTGCCATCCCTGCCTTGTCGACGATGGAAACGAGCTCAGGGTCGTCAACCCTAATCTTGTAGCCGTTCTTGCGGAGAAAGACCAACCCCGCGACCAACGCCGT
>JBEKAG010000050.1:0-7693 GCA_050015955.1 Nitrososphaerales archaeon | reverse complement strand
CTGACCTTCTTCGCAAGGGTTCGTGGGACCCTCCCCTGGGCCACTGCTTGGTCGAGGAGGATAAGTGGGTCCACGAAATCGCGGCTGTCCATTCGTGCTTAAGAATCTTAGTCAGAATTCACGAGTCTGAAGCGGACAGGAGGGGTGCGGCGCGAGACCTCCATGAAGATCTCCGCGTGCATGACGCCAGGTATCTTCCCAATGACGTCGTGGACGGCCCGGTGGAGCTCGTCGAGGGACAGGCCCTTCAGGTTGACTATGACGTCGAAGCGTCCCGTGACCTCCCGGATGAGTCTGACCCCATCGACCATCTCGATCTCCTTTAGGACTGCCTCCCTCTGCTTCGGGTCTATGTTCAGGCCTGCAAGGGCCCCTGCCCTCATCCCGAGGCTTTCCTCGTTGACCTGGATAGTGAACCTCTCGATGATACCTCTTTTCTGGAGTCGCTTTATCCTGCTGTAGGCCACCGAGAGGTTTACGCCCAGCCGTTCGCTGAGCTCGGGGACAGAAACTGAGGCATCCGAGTAAAGAGCTGACAGTATCTTCATGTCGACCTCGTCGAGCTTGGCCATAGTTGGATGCTCCCTCAATCATCGTTGCAAAGGCGATATTTCAATTTTCTACGGCTTTTTCTAGATGAATGCGAGGTTTTTTAGATGAATACGGAAAGACGGGATGAAATCCAGAGATTCTAGGAACTCTTGACGGCGTCCTCGACCATCCTTGCGTTGACCTGATAGATCTCCTCGGTCACCGTATTACCTCTCACGAGCTTCCTCTTCTTGCCGCCTTCAACGTCGATTTTCAGGCCCACGCCCCGAGTCAGTAGGACGTACTTTTTGCCGCCGCCTTGCACATCTCCTCGCATCGGAAAGCCTGCCTTGTCGCTTCCGCCTTTGATAACCATCTTGCCGCTGAGTCCCATCGGGGTTCCGTCAACAACCTCGCCAATCTTCCTGCCGACCAGAAGTTGCGCGTTGCTGTCCTTTAACTCATGGACCTCTGACTTTCCGGTCTTCGGGTCGGAGAGGACCAGCTTGAACTGCGCCATTCGGGGGCTCCGACAGTGGCGTGGATATAAACAATCAGAAGCCGAAGAGAGGGTCGGAAGGAGTCTTGATCTTGATAGGAGGCATACACACCGAAGGTGTGTAGACCCCTTATGGGGATGATAATATTTACAAGGTTTGGAGATTCTCTTGAGATTCGGGTCTTTGAGGTCATTTTCGTCCACTGGGTACGCCGTTCTTTCTGATAAGCAATTCTGGTAAGTGATACCGGAAAAGGAATGGGAGAGTTCGCGGAATCCGCTTAAGCTTCGAAGGTTGTCGACTGAGTAACGGGCGGAGACGTGCCGTCCAACTGGGCGAACTGACTGCTGTGACGATAAACCTGGATGCCGACGAAGATGGTCCACAAGCCGATGAGGGGTGGAGAAAGGAACTGGAGTAGGCCAAGCACGTTTGATGCGACCACTGGGGCCGCGGCTCCTAGAATCCCGACGACGTTGACGATTACACCGAAAACGGCAATCCGTCGACCGATGAGGCTCTTCGCCATCGGCACACACCATATCAGGTATCCCACGGGGCCGATTCCGAAACTTAGGACCGTTTGGAGAGGAAGAGCCGCATAACCGTAGGTAGCTGCTGCTACGTAAGACGCTCTGAGGGCATCCGTCGTGGCGCTGGCGTACCCCTGTGAGAGGCTAACGAGCGCCAGAGAGTTCAACTCCGTGACGCTGATGTCATAGAAGATGTACAGGCCAGCAATCAGGCTTCCGACTAGAGCCAAGGTCCTGTTGTAGTGGCGCAGGATAAGATAGACAGCAACGACAGGGGCGATTCCCAAGAAGTCGCTGAGGATCCAGAGGCTCCAGAGCCTATATGCCTGCCCTTGATGTTGTGATACTAGCTGCAAATACGCTGTTGCGTTACTAGGGTAGCCTGAGCTGTAGAGACTGGCCCCGCCAATCATTAGGACAAATCCCAAGATACCGGTGATGACCGCTAGTATCCCACCGAAGCGATAGAGTCCCTTCCAGTTTGGTTCTAGGGAATGCCTTGTTTCGTGGGCTTCTTTTGGTCTAACCTGAACGTTTGATTGAGACATCGACATTCAGTTTCTTCACGCGTTGGAGCACAAAGTCCTCTATTTAGAGGACGGGACGGTTTTCAGAGACGGGACGCGCGCGTCTGTCGAGTCGGTGAGTAGGTGTTGTAGGTTGCGTTCTGAGTTCTTGCTACGCTCTACGCCTAGAACGCGTACATCGGGTCGGTTAGGCCTTTTATCTTGATTATCTCCTCGAGGGCCTTCCGTTCATCCTCGGTGAGAGAGTCGAGGAACTTGGTCCGCAGCATTCGCGCTTCGTGGCTCCTCGGCAGGGTGTAGATGGTGTCCTCCTCCTTGATCTGCCTGCCCAGAGTCGGACCGTCGACCGATATCGCGACCTTGCCTCCCTGCTTCACTTCAGCGACGGCCTTGCCGTTGTCCTGAATCTGTTCGACTGTCCCGAGCTCGCGGCCGTCGCTAGACATCAGCCTCACCTTGGGCTTCAGCAGGCCCGCCAGCACTTCGACCCCGAAGACGGCTGGGTCGTTCCTTCGGAAGAAGGCGCCAGAGAGGACCCTCAACTTGCACGGACGCGTCATGTTGGAGAGAGCTCCCTTCTGGTCTGATTCCCTCTTGGCCGCGGCCCAGTTCGCGTAGTTGTCAATCACTTCATAGATGACTCCTGAAACGAAGATCGGCGTGGACCCCACGAACTCCTTGGCCTCGGACAGGACCTTCGAGTCGAAACCCAGGATTGCAGCGAGGTACGGGTCGTGCTCCCCGACGACCTCGGCCTCGACGATGTCGTTCTTCGTAATGTCCCCGATGTCCGCCCTCCTCACTGGGATCTCCCTCTCCTCCAGCATCCTGAGGAGTGCTTCCAGCCCACCCACGCTTGCGGCCCTAACAATCACCCCCATATTTTCTGTTTTCACGAGAATGTTCGTGAGCTCTTTCTCCATATCGGCCTTGAGGGCGACGAACTGCGCGTCAGTCTCGAACGAGGCCACGGAGGTCCCGGCCACCACCCCCTCCAAGTCGGCGGAGACGAGCTTGACCCCAGCTGCAGCATAGACGGAATCGACCGGGGTGAACTTGTCGCGCGGGTCCCGCATCTCGTCGAGAGGCTTGGGCATGAACAGGGCCTTCACCTTCGACTTGAATGCTCCCTCTCGCCTCACGAGGCCGATGGAGTCACCGACGCGCCGCCTTCCTTCAGTCAGAATGACGTTCGCCGTCTCTCCGATGCCCGTTTCTTCCTGCATCTCGAGGATTATCCCCTTGCCACCCCCGCCTTCGTCGGTCACCTTGAGCCTCCCCCTTAGGAAGTGCTGCGAGAGGCCTATGAGAACGGCGAGGAGTTCTGGGATGCCGATCTTCGCCCGGGCTGAAACCGGGACGATGGTGACCTGCTGGCGGAATTCCTTGACCCTATAGTAGGCATCCGCCTGGAACCCGAGCCTCGAAAGGCCACCGACGACGTTGTAAAGCCGCTCCTCGAGCTCGTCGTTCCACTCGGGGGGCTGGTCGTTCAGGACTGACTGCAGCGAGCCTTTGCTTCCCTTCCTCCATCCCTTGATCATGTCGACCTTGTTCAGCGCGACCAAGAAGGGGACCTTCCGCTGCTTCAGAATGTCGATGCTCTCCAGAGTCTGATTCTCCAAGCCTTTTAGCACGTCGACGACCACTATCGCAATGTCCGCCGCAGAGCCTCCCCTTAGCCTGAGGTTTGAGAAGACCGCGTGGCCTGGAGTATCAATCATCAGCAGACCCGGGATTCGGAGCTCGCCTCCAGCCCGGTCGAGGAGTGGGCCGCAAATCTGCTCAAGTGTCTCAAGAGGGAAGAAGCTTGCCCCTATCTCCTGCGTAATCCCGCCGACTTCCCGGGCCTGGACCGCCGTCCCTCTAAGGGAGTCGAGGAGGGAAGTCTTGCCGCTGTCGACGTGCCCGAGGACGACGACAACCGGCTGGCGCAACCGTACATTCGCTTCCGGCATTGTCACCCAACTCCTCTTTTATTGCCCATTCACCCGGTCGATTTGCCAAAGAACGCCATGTGTTCCTTCCGGAAGCTCTCAGGGGAGTCAGAAGCATGAATCGCGTTGTCGGTCAGGCCTAGACCGAGGTCTCCTCTGATCGTCCCAGCCGCAGCCTCCCAACTCTTGGTTGCCCCGACCATCCGCCTCACAGTGGCCACGGCGTCTCTTCCCGAGAGGACAGCGCCGACGACGGGGCCCGAGGTGATGAACGAGACGAGCTCGCCAAAGAAGGTCTTCTCTCTGTGCACAGAATAGAACTCTTCAGCCTGGGCCCTAGACATCGTGAGCATTTGGAGCTTCCTTAATGCGAAGCCCTTTGCCTCGAACCTCTTCAGGATCTCGCCGACCAAGCCACGTTTGACTGCGTCTGGCTTAACCACGATCAGGGTCTCTTCAGGAGCGCTCATCGCTCCTTGCCTCTTCTGGCCCACTTCAGTTTTCTCGGATCGCGCCCAAGCTTTAGGTCGTTAACCCTGCACTTCAAAGAGCAGTAGGACTTAGTGGAGCCGTCGTTTCTTGCAACGAGGACCCCGGAACCGAGACGGACCTCATTGCCGCAAAAAGCGCATCTCTTTGGAACATACATCTCAAACGGGCACCCTATCTCCTAATCAGTTCTGAAGCCCTGTGGAGCTATCATATAAAAGCAGTAGGCGGACCAGCCCCAGAAAAGCCGATGAAGTTTCAGAGGGCGCGCGCTTGCGTGCCAATCGCTCTGGAATGACTCCTGAACGCCGAGAAAGACTCTATCTGAGCTTCCTCGCCTCGCGCTCAGTCTCTCGTAGGACCAGCACATCGGCGAGCTTTATCGGGCCCTTCACGTTCCTTGTCAGGATCCGGCCTTTTTCCTTTCCTTCGAGTATCTTGACTCTCACTTGAGTGATTTCTCCTGCCACCCCTGTTCTCCCGACGATCTGGACGATTTCCGCAGGAGTGAGTGTTTCGATTTCTCGCTTGCTCATGCAGCCTTCTTCAGCCTCGCCAGCTCCTGGGTGACCTGCTCAAGTATCTGACCTCCCTCACCGGCGTCGAGCACAGCCGCGGAAGCCGTAGGTACGTCAATCCCGATCGCAGGTCCGATCTGGTCCTTCGAAGGAACGAAGACGTAGGGTATCTTTCTTTCCTCGCAGAGTATCGGAAGGTGGGCCACGACCTCGGGTGGGGTGACGTCCTCGGCAATGACGACAAGCTTCGCGATGCCTCTCTCGATCGCCTTCGTCGTCTCGTTAGTGCCTTTTCTGACCTTGCCGCTTCTTGAGGCCTGCCTAAGGACCTCGTACGCGGCCTCGGAGACCTCCTTGGGGGTCTCTGTCTTTACATAGTAGGGCTTTGGGGTCATCTACGCACATCTCCCAGAGGCGCCTTCCATGGCTCCGTTATAAATGGTTAGATGGTGGGTCGCGTCGAGTTGTCATCGGACTGGACGAAATCTCAGGTTGGCCGTGCTACTCTGCTCCTAGCCCCTGTGCAGGACAGGACGCCATGACTGTGCTACCGCTGAGTCAGGATGCAGGTCCCGGATGAGTCGATTCTGCAAAAGCCGTAACGTGGGAACTGGACTATCTCCGCCGGCTTCAGTGATTTGAACGCCGCCTCAGCGAGTCCGTTGGCTTCGCCGAGGCTGTCCTTGTTGAAGGTGCCCTCTTCGTTGAACAGGAGGCCTGGTTCAAGGACCTTCACTCCAACGCCCTCAGGGGTAACCCACTGGAGTTTCTTCATCTCCCTTACGAGTTCCTCGCCTGCGTACCTAGCCTTCGGTTCTAGCCCCGCCGATGTGAGCTCAACGTTGTAGAGTTCCATGAGTCTGAACGTCGTTCCTTTCTTCATGGTCACGAGGTCAGACTTCGGCACGAAGAACCTGCCTGACGTCTCGATCTTCCTTGCGCCGAGCTCTACTTCTGGGTGGAAGGGGATGGTCACCTTCCTCTTGGGCGCCCCCTCGACGCTCAGCTCGACCGGGTCCGGGACGAAGACCATGCGCTTCGAGCGGGGGTCGAGGAGCTTCTTATTGACCGACAGTAGGATGCTCCAGTCGTATTCGTGCTCTGCCTTTGTGTACCCGACCTGGAGCGTGAATTCTCGTATCGCCTCAGGGATTACGCCCCTCCTCTTAAGCCCCTCAACGGTCGGCATTCTCGGGTCGTCCCATCCTGAGACGAGCTTCTCTTCGACAAGGGGCCGGAGAAGCCTCTTTCCGACCGGCGTTCCCTTGAAGTTGAACCTCGAGAACTGGATCACGTCGAGGACCCGGAAGCCAAGAGCTTCACGAATCTGCCTCTGAAGCTCGATTCTGAACTCCGAACTCCGTAGGACGTGTGTGATGCCGCAGATCTCGTCCTCGACGGTGTTGGCTAGATCATAGGTCGGCCAGACGGTGTACCGCTCTCCGGTGACGGGATGGGCCTTCTGTATCACCCTGAAGAGGTTCGGGTCGCGTAGGGAGTAGTTTAGGTTCTGCAGGTCCCCCTTGAACCTGATTACGGACTCCCCTTCGCCGACCTTTTTCGCCAGCATCTTCTCCCACATGGCCAAGTTCCTCTCGATGGGAGCGCTCCTGTGCACGCAGGTCCTGCCTTCGAACCTGAGCCGTTTGACCTTCTCTTGGTCGCAGGAGCAAGAATATGCCTTGTCTTCTTGGATGAGCCTCCTCCCGTATCCGTAGATCAGCTCTATATCGTCGGAGACGTTCTTCTCGTGGTCCCACCTTATCCCGAGCCACTTGATCCCTTGCCTGAAACTTTCGTAGTATCTCCGGGCGACCTTCTTCGGGTTCGTGTCCTCGAACCGGAGCCACAGCTCGCCCTCGTAGGTTTCTGCGTAGATGTAGTTTATCGTGAAGGCCATGGCGTGCCCTATGTGCATGAAGCCCGACGGCTCGGGCGGAATCCTGAAAGCGGTCTTGCCCTTTACGGCATTGGGAAGAGGGGGAAGGCCCACCCGACCCACCTTCTCAGTCGGCTTCTCGGCGTCCGGGTACTTCTCCTTCAGGAAGGCCTCCTGCTCTGTCACACTCAGTTGGTTGACTCGCCCGACCACGGACCTGACTGCCCTTGCGACCTCGTCAGCCGCGTGCCTGAGTTCCGGGAACTCGGCCAAGACCCTGCCCACGACGGCCCCTACCTCAGCCTTCCCACCGTGCCGGGTGGCGTTGATCAGGGCTCCAGCTTCGATCGAGGCAAACACTTCGTCTGAAATCCTCGTCCTCCTTTCTACCATTCCCGCTCGACCGCGAACCTTGCGAAAAGACGCAGTAGGGCCACGGCCTCAGCGTCGCCCTTCCAGGAGATGTCCCCCAAGACCTCGACTGCCTCTTTCATCAGCTCGACTGCCTTTTTCCTCGCGTACCCAACCGCGTCATGCTTTTCAATCAAGGAGAGTACGCACGACACATCCGCAGGAGTCTTGGTAGCCCTGCCCTTGTTCATGATGGATACGACCCTATCCTTCTCATCAGGCCCGACACTCCCCAGAAGATGGAGGAGAACCAGGGTCCTCTTCCCCTCCAGGATGTCGTCGGACGTCTCCTTTCCGTACTTCCTCTGGTCACCGAAGAGGTTTAGGGCGTCATCCTGTATCTGGAAGGCGACCCCTAGCTTGAGGCC
>JBEKAG010000049.1:0-7705 GCA_050015955.1 Nitrososphaerales archaeon | reverse complement strand
GATGGACCTCCTGAAGCCGGAGGTCACCTACATCCCCGACCCCGCAGCCAAGATCGACCTCGAGAACAGAACAATCTTCACGGCCGGGAACGACATGTTCGACTACGACTATCTGGTAATGGCTACGGGTGCTGAGGTCTCACCCCAGATGATCCCGGGGCTGGCGGAAGGCTCCGTCAACTTCCACACGGGCCCGGTCAACGCGACTAAGGTATGGGACTCGGCAAGGAACTTCGGGAGAGGAAGGATAGGGGTGCTTATAGCTGGGGTGCCACACAAGTGCCCGCCGTCTCCCGACGAGGCGCTATTCCTTCTCGACGAGTACTTTAGGCACAAAGGAATCAGAGGGGACGTAGAGCTCACCTTGCTTACGCCCTATCCAAAGGCGTACCCTGCAGACAGGATCGCCCAAGTTGTCTCCCCCCTCTTCGAGGAGAAGGGAATCAAGGTCGTGCCATTCTTCAACGTAGACTCAGTCGACCCATCCGCGAAGAAGGTCTACTCCCTCGAGGGCGACGAATATGCCTACGACCTGCTGATAGCGATTCCGCCCCACAGGGGAGCTCGAGTAATCAGGGAATCGGGATTCGGGGACGAAGAAGGCTGGATTCGGGCAGACAGGCGCACAATGATGGTCAAGGGGCACGATGACGCTTTCGCAATCGGCGACGCAACAGACATTCCAATCTCCAAGTCTGGGGTTGTTGCCCACTTGGAGTCAAAGGTGGTTGCGACAAACATCGTATCGGAGGTAGAGGGGAAAGGCATGGTATGCGAATACAACGGGAGGATAAACTCCCCTATGGAGGTCGGAGGCAGAAGGGCCATCTTCGTGTCTGCGACTTACAAGAAGCCACCCTCCGATCAGTCACCTTCGCTCGTGAAGTACGCGATGAAGAGGGGATTCGGTGCGATCTACTGGTCCGCCCTCTCAGGAAGATGGGAGTGGATAATGGACGCCTACCTCGGCCAGACGAGCGAGGAGGTCGCGAAGGGGGCCCCACAGGATGCCCACCGGACTTAGTCAGCGCGCGCAGCGCACGCGGCGAAGCGAAGACTGACCATAGACACCCAGACCAGAATAGACTCAAATACAGTAATCTGGGCTTTCGTAGTGTTTGGAGATAACAGAACCCGACCGAGTCCAATCGCTAGTACAGGGGCTGGCCGACGAGTACTCGAGAAAGATCCTGCTCTCAGCCATACCGGCCGCCAAATCGGTCGAGGACATAAGCAGGGAGAACGACATCCCCCTCAGCACATGCTACAGGAGGGTACACGAGCTCCTCGACGCGCAGATACTGATAGTGGAGAAGATCGTAGTCACCTCTGACGGCAAGAAGTACGAGCTCTTGAGGAGCGCATACAGGGCCGTGACGGTTAGTTTCGACGGTGGCGTTATGAAGGTGGACGCGACAGTGAATGAGGATGTGGCCGAGAAGCTCAGACGCCTGTGGATGAGCATGAGAGCGGAGAAGTGATTTTCAGCGTTGAGAATCAGGGTTCATGCCTTAAAGGTCTGAAGAGGAGACAAAGGGTGAAGGAATGAATCTGATTTACCTGAGTGTGGCCCAGGGGCTAATCCTGATCCTCGGCGGGATAGTCGTCTTCTATGCCCTGCGCGCCTATGGCAGGACGAAGAGCAGGGCGATGCTCCTGCTGGGTCTTGGCTTCGCATTCGTAACTGCGGGCGCCGCCATCGCAGGAGGACTCTACAACGCCCATATCACCGACCTAAGCACTGTGGAATCGATACAGGCTGCAAGTCAGGCTGTGGGCTTCTTCATCATCGTGTACTCGCTGACTAGATCGAAAGACTGAGCGTGAAGCACTCAGGGAATATGTGGTCCTGCGCGCGCGCTCATCCACCTCATTGAGTTCAATTATCCGCCAGCGTTCAGAAAGAAGCTTAGCCGTCTGCCGCCCGCGACCGCTCGATCTCCTTATGCCCATTTGGAGGGTGCTCGTCGCTTCGGGTCGGTCCTTTGAACAATGCGAAACACCCATGAACACCGGTATGGCAGGGTGGGCCGACATCCATGCCACGGTCGAACAGTCCCAAGTACCAGGAAGGAAATCTGGAACGCATCTCCAGGCAGGAGCTTGCGCGGCTGCAGAAGAGAAGGCTTCGGTTCATTCTGAAATACGTCTATGAGAAGAGTGCCTTTTACAGAAGGGCCTTCAAGGGAAAAAAGGTCGATCCGTCCGATTTCGATGATCTGTCTGACATTCGGAAGTTCCCGTTCACAACGAAGGACGACCTGCGACAGTATTCGTATCCGTACGGAGGCGATTTTCTCTGCGTTCCGAGGCAAAAATTGATTGGGTGGCACATGAGCAGTGGAACGACAGGTCAGCCTACTATAGGACCATATACGCTGAGGGACCACGAAACATGGATGAACGTGATGGCCAGGACGCTTGTGACCGCTGGCGTGAAACAGGGCGATATACTTCTCAACATCTACGGATATGGCCTCTTCACCGGAGGACTGGGGTTCCATCAGGGCTGTCGTCGTGTGGGAGCTTCTGTGATACCTTGGGGCGTGGGGAGGACGGAAGCTATGATGCAGATCATCCGTGACTTTAAGCCGACAGTCATGACAGGAACCCCTTCCTACCAACTTTATGTGCTCGAGACTATGCGAAGTAGTGGAATCGACCCAACCGAGAGTTCCATCAGAATCACGATTCCGGGCGCCGAGGTGTGGACGGAACAGATGAGGCAACGGATAGAGCAGGGGTTCGGGCTAAAGAAGAAGGGCGGAGGGGCGAGGAACGTCTACGGCGCAACTGAGCTGCTCGGGCCAGGAACCGGACAGGAGTGCGAGTATGAGAACGGATTCCACTTCTGGACCGACCATTTCTACCTTGAGGTCCTCGACCCTGAGACTAATGAACCAGCCGGACCGGGAGAGCAGGGAGAGATGGTGGTTACTACGCTGACCAAAGAAGCCATGCCTCTTGTACGATACCGACTGAGGGACCTCACAGTACTGGACGAAAGCGACTGCCCCTGCGGAAGGAGCGCTTTCCCCCGCTGCATGTGGGTCACAGGGAGGCTGGACGATGTGATTCACTATAGGGGAGCGAAGGTCTGGCCCAGCGCCATACAGGAAGCCATGTTCAGATTCCCTGAAGTGACCGACTATCTTGTGGAAGTCGACAGAACTGGCCCTAAGGGCTTTCGGATAAGCGTGGAAGTGGGCTCCATGTCTGACACGCCGGACCTAAGAGAGAAGATAGCAAGCGAGGTGCGCAGAACCCTCATCTTTATGGCGCCAAAGATCGAATTTGTCAAGGAGGGTACGTTGCCTAGGTACGAGGGCAAGTCGAGAAGGGTGATAGTGGAGTAATGACGGCGGCAAGATCTCCGTCCGCGTCTTGACGCGCGCGTGTATCCGAAGCTCTTTCGAGCCGAAGTCCGAAGCCGTGGCAGTGGTCTCCGGTGACCCCGGCAAGATTGGCTCCATCATCTTCGCTAATCTCCGCGAGAACGTTCTGAAGGGAACCCTCAAGGCCCGGGTCTATGCGCTGAACCCCACACGCACGCGCATTGGCGATCAGCGCGCGCTGGACCTCAACCCAGTGATGCCATGAGGGAAGGTAGGCGCGCCGTGGTCACAGACGCCCGGGTCCGAGTGGCGGAGAGTGCTCCTCAGCTGCCAATCGGGGCAATGTAGAGCTGAGGGACCCGCAGGTCGACCGAAACGTAGCCGAACGTCTTCGGGACAACCATTTTATCCACCTCGTCGAGGCGCACGCTCAGCATGACAGAGACAGGTAAGGAGATGGAGTCGAAGATTGGTGTTCACTGGAAGGAGGAGGCGATGATCAACCCGCCTGCCAAGTTCGTGAAACAGGCGAACATGGCCGACCCTGACATTTACAAGAGGTTCAGCGAGAAGAACTTCCCTGAGTGCTACAGGGAGTATGCCGAAGTCCTGACCTGGGACAAGCCGTGGCACACAACATTGGATGCAAGCAACCCACCGTTCTGGAAGTGGTTCGTCGGCGGCAAGCTTAACGCTGCCTACAACTGCGTCGACAGGCACCTGGAGAAGTACAGGAACAAGGCAGCGATAATCTGGGTCCCAGAACCGGAGAATGAGCCCGACCAGGTGATAACCTACCAGGAGCTCTACAGGAGAGTCAACGAGTTCGCCCTTGTCTTGAAGTCGCTCGGCCTCAAGACAGGCGACAGAGTCACCTTCCATCTCCCCATGACCCCAGAACTCCCAATCTCTATGCTTGCATGTGCGAGGCTCGGGATCATCCACAACGAGGTCTTCGGAGGATTCAGCGCGAGAGCCGCCTCGGAGAGAGTCGTCGGTTCTGGAAGCCACGTCCTAGTCACCTGCGACGGTTACTACAGGAACGGGCAGGTGTCCGATAAGAAGAAGGACGCAGACATGACTGTAGAGGAGGCGAAGAAGGCGGGAGTCACCGTGGACAAGGTCTTGGTCTGGAGGCGCCACCCAGGGAAGTACATCTCCACCGTGCCGATGATCGAAGGGCGCGACTACTTCGTCGACGACCTCATGAAAGAGTTCAGGGGAAAGACGATTGACCCCGTCTCGATGGACTCCGAGGCACCGCTATTCCTGATGTACACCAGCGGCTCCACAGGGCGCCCTAAGGGAGCACAGCACAGGACCGGAGGGTACCTCGCCTACGTGGCCGCGACGGCGAAGTACCAGCAAGACATACATCCAGAAGACGTCTACTGGTGCTACGCAGACATCGGGTGGATCACGGGTCACTCGTACATTGTTTACGGGCCCTTGGCCATCGGCGCCACCAGTGTGATGTACGAGGGAGTCCCGATGTATCCGGACGTCGGCAGGCTCTGGAGGATAGCCGAGAGGCTTGGGGTCAACATCTTCCACACCGCCCCAACGACCATCAGGATGCTCAGGAAGTCAGGACCAGAGGAGCCGCGAAAGTACGACTTCCACTTCAAGTCGATGACCACTGTCGGCGAGCCGATTGAACCCGAGACGTGGCGCTGGTTCTATGAGGAGATAGGGAAGGGAGAGGCCGCCATCAGCGACACCTGGTGGCAGACGGAGACAGGAGGTTTCCTCTGCAGCACCATGCCAGCAATCCTGCCAATGAAGCCCGGAAGCGCCGGGCCAGGGATGCCTGGGATCTACCCAGTCGTCTATGATGAAGATGGAAGGGAAGTGAAGGCCGGCGAAGGGGCGGGCAACATCTGCATCAGGAATCCATGGCCAGGGATAATGCAGACCATCTGGGGCGACCCCGATAGGTTCGTCCAGATCTACTATGAAAGGTACTGCAAGAACAAGGAAAGCAAGGACTGGAGGGACTGGCCCTACCTCACCGGTGACGGCGCGGTTGAATCCGCTGACGGATACTTCAGAATCCTCGGCAGGATAGACGACGTCATCAAGGTGGCCGGCCACAGGCTCGGGACCAAGGAGCTCGAGAACGCAGCCCTCACGACCCCCGAAGTGGGAGAGGCGGCGGCCGTTGCCATCGAGGACGAGCTCAGAGGACACATCCCGGTCATCTACGTGTCTCTGAAGCCGGGCTACGAGCCGAGCAAGGAGATCGCCGAGAAGGTCAAGAGCAACATCACCAAGGAGCTGGGGCCCATCGCCAGGCCGAAGAACGTCTACATCGTCTCAGACCTGCCGAAGACGCGTTCGGGCAAGATAATGCGCCGGATTTTGGTGTCCATCTCCGAGCAAAAGGACTACGGAGACGTCACGACCCTGGCCAACCCTGAAATCGTGGAGAGAATACGCGAGTTGGTTCAGGGTAAAGAAAAGAAAGAGTAAGCCGCTGAGCCGAATCTAGCTCTTCGGCTTGACCGGGAAGGTCGGAAGGACAGGTCTCTTGTAGACCTCGTTCAGCATTTCAGCTGTCGAGGTGTACATCGCGCCTAGCCCGCAAATGATTCCCTCGTAGCCAGCAAACTTTAGGAGGTCTGAGTTGCTCCAGGCAAATCCTGCCGAGAGCAGGAAGAAGAGAATGACCAGGGTACCGAACACGAACATCAGGGAACCGCTGAGCCTGAGAGTACCAAGGAACATGAAGAAGCTGAAGAGGCCCCAGACGAAGAGGTACGATGGGAACGAGGTGGTCATGGATGAGGCCCCCAAGAACTGAGGGGATAGGATGAAGACAAGGGAGATCCAGAAGAAGCCATAGGAGATGAAGGCGGTCATCCCGAATGTGTTGCCCTTTCTGAATTCGAAGACTCCAGCGATAATCTGAGCAAGTCCTCCGTAGAAGAGTCCCATTACTAGAACTATCGAGTCCAGTGGGATTTGTTTTGCGTTCGCTAGGTTGAGCAGGAGTGTGGTGGTGCCGAAAGCCATGAGGCCTAGAGGCGCCGGGTTAGCCAGAAGCATGTCTGTCTTTGATGAGCCGTTCTGAGCCATGGAGACGACGGCCCCGACAGGGCGTATTTAGCTGATTCCCGAAAAGGCTCTGTCAAGTAGTCGTCTCCCGCCCTGACGGTTCAGGGTTGTCAAGTTTCGTCTCCTTGGCCTTGGCCGCGTTCTGAATCACCGTCAGCAGCGCGCGCAACGACGACCGCCTGCTCCACCCGCTTCCTCTTCCTTCCATCTCCTCCATCTTAGATAGCCATACCAGAACGCGGCTCAGGGCCCGACGCTTAACAGGGAGAACAAGGGCCCGTCAACTTGACAGCACCGATTACCGTGTAACTATAATACTCAACCAAACTCCGATTGCCGGTCACTTGTGATGGAGCTTCTACCCTTTGGCGGTCAAATTCTCCAAGTGACCGAAACCGTGAAGGCGGACAGCGAGCGAGGGAGTTCTTATCCGCTCAGGTGCAAGAACTGTGGGAAGACCCTAGGATTGGGTGAACGTTTCTTCAATAGGAGGGGGAAGAGACAGTGGAGAATTTCCCGAATATACTGCATGGTCTGCGCTGAAAAGCTTGGCTTTGTCATTCGATAGTGGCATGACCCGAAGGTTAACGCCTCCACGTATGACCCGAAGAATTAGGAGAACCATCCGTAGAAAGCGTTATCTCGATGCCCATCATCATGGCATCTCGGAATGACCAAGATTCAGTGCCCCGATTGTAGGGGGAAAGGATAGCGGACGGTAAGCCGAAGCGGTTCGCTTATGAAGTGCACTCGTTGCAACGGAAAAGGCTACATCGCACAATACTGAAAGTCTGAGGCCACAACTGCCGACAGTTAACGCCTCAGGCCAGATGCCGACGAATTAACACAACCCAGGAGTCGAACGTTTATTGCCTAATGTCCGCGAGGATGTAGTGATGCAGATAGAAGATGTTGTGGTCGAAGAATTGAAACATGACAAAGGGAAAGTCATACTTGTGAAGCTCAGGGACGGGAAGGCGATACGTGGAAAGCTTGAGGATGTGGACAAGCTCATGAACATCACACTAAGCGGTGCGGAGGAGATTTCAACCGACAACAAGACTCAACCCCTTGGCGTATTACTGGTGCGAGGCGACAGCATCATCATCGTCTCTCCCTCGTAGCTTTCCGTCTTTGACCTCCCGCTGTAAACGAAGATTGCCTATGGCCCGACCCTTAACAGGGACAAAATCCTGAAGCGTGTCACGACAACTTACCAGAGCTCACTGATTCAGAACGCAAGCAAGGCTAAATCTTAGCTCGTTCTCTTCCGAAGGTATGCAGAGTCGCGGGACTGTGCTCATCAGTTTCAT
>JBEKAG010000048.1:0-7968 GCA_050015955.1 Nitrososphaerales archaeon | reverse complement strand
GTCGATGCAGAGAAGCTCTCAGGCGCGACCACTTACAAGTCGAGAGTCTACTCCTCGGTCGTTGGCTATAGGTCGAAACTCGAACTAACCCTGAAACAAGATGGCGCGATTAACGTGAAGGTCCCCAGCTGTCCTGTCGACATCCCGTTCGTAATCGTCATGAGGGCGCTGGGAATAAGATCAGACAAGGACATCGCGGACGCTGTCTCGCCAAAGACCGAGATTCAGAACCTCCTAGAAGTCTCTTTCGACAAGGCTAGCGAAGCGCCCACCGACAAGGACTCCTTGGTCTACATCGGCAACAGGGTTGCCCATGGTATGCTTGAGGAGTTCAGGATCAGGCGTGCGCAGTCGATGCTCGATTGGGGGCTTCTTCCGCACTTGGGAAAGACCGAGGACAGAAGGTACGACAAGGCCATGTTCATGGGCGAAGCTGTCTGCAAACTCCTTGAGCTCAGGCTCGGATGGATCGGTGCAGACGACAAGGACCACTACGGCAACAAGGTGATCAAGTTCGCTGGTCAGATGCTGGCCGACCTGTTCAGGACGGCCTTCAGGAACTTGGTCAGGGACATGAAGTACCAACTCGAGAGAACGGGTCAGAAACGCGGAGGTAATGTGGTCGGGGCCGCAATCCGGACTGGAATCATAACCGACAAGCTCAACAACGCCATAGCTACAGGAAACTGGGGACGAGGCAAGGTCGGGGTCACGCAGCTACTTGACAGGACCAACTACCTCAGCACCCTCAGCCACCTAAGGCGGGTCCAGTCGCCGCTCAGCAGGAGCCAGCCTAACTTCGAAGCTAGAGACTTACATGCGACTCACTTCGGCAGAATCTGCCCCTCGGAGACGCCCGAAGGGGTAAATTGTGGTTTGGTCAAGAACTTGGCCCTTTCGGCCATCATCTCCGTCGGTGTCCCGACACCAGAGGTCGAGGAGAAGCTCTGGGAGCTCGGAGCCAAGCAGATCCGCGAGACGGACCAGAAGACTCAGATTAACGGCTGCAGGATCTTCATGGACGGCAGGTTTCTAGGCTATGTGGATGACGGCGAGCGGCTGGCGAAGGCCTTCAGGAAGCTGAGGAGGGAGGGCCAAATCAACCCGAGCGCAAGTGTACTCTTCATCTCTCCTGTCAACGAAAAGGCGTACCCCAGGCTGTACATAAGCCTGAGTTCCGGCCGCGTCCTTCGACCCCTCCTTCTAGTAGAGAACGGCAGGCCGCTGCTCGACGCAGAGTTGATTGAGAAGGTTGAATTTGGTCAGATGTCGTGGCGCGAACTAGTGGAGCGGGGAGTGGTTGAGTTAATCGACGCCAACGAGGAGGAGAATTGCCTTGTCGCGATGGGTACGGACGACGTAAGCACGAGGAACACACACATGGAGCTCTTTCCCGCCGCAATGTTTGGAATCGCCGCATCCATTATCCCGTACCCCGAACACAACCAATCGCCTAGGAACACCTACGAGTCGGCGATGGCAAAGCAGAGCCTCGGCTTCAGCTCTCCGACATACTCAATATCCCCCCACGTTAGGCAACACCTTCTGGTCAGCCCTCAGGCTCCGGTCGTCAGGACGAGGACCCTCGACCTCCTGAAGATTGACGAGCGTCCGGTGGGGCAGAACTGCGTGGTCGCCGTCCTCTCCTTCGAAGGCTACAACATCGAGGACGCGATCATAATGAACAAGTCCAGCGTGGAGAGGGGACTCGCGCGTTCGTTCTTCTACAGACTCTACGAGGGCGAATCCAAACAGTACCTGGGCGGCATGAGGGATACCTTCGAGGTCCCGTCCGCAGAGTCAAACATAAGGGGCTACAGGGGCGAGAAATTCTATCGTCTCCTTGAAGGCGACGGAGTTGTCGCCCACGAGTCGCAGGTGACGGGGGGAGACGTGGTGATTGGCAGGACGAGCCCGCCGAGATTCATGGAGGAGTACAAGGAGTTCGAAATCAAAGGTCCCTACAGGAGGGACACGTCCGTGGCGGTTAGACCCTCAGAGACTGGTGTTGTGGACTCGATCTTCATGACTGAGAACGTCGAAGGGGGTAGGATGTTTAAGGTCAGGGTCAGGGACATGAGGGTCCCTGAGATTGGTGACAAGTTTGCGTCCAGGCATGGCCAGAAGGGAGTGATTGGCCTGGTCGTCCCCCAAGAGGACATGCCCTACACGGCAGAGGGTATAGTCCCAGACATCATAATCAACCCGCACGCCTTTCCTTCGAGGATGACCGTGGGTCAGTTCATCGAGTCTATCGCGGGAAAGGCAGGTGCCCTACGCGGTTCGCCGATTGACGGGTCGGCATTCGCCGGAGAGACCATTGAGGAGCTTGAGAAGGTACTGAGAGGCAGGGGCTTCGAGGCCACTGGAAGGGAAGAGATGTACGACGGCAAGACCGCGAAGAAGTTCGCGACTGACGTCTTCGTGGGCGTCGTCTACTATCAGAAACTCCATCACATGGTCGCGGACAAGATTCACGCAAGGGCCAGGGGCCAGGTCCAGATGCTTACGAAGCAACCGACGGAGGGCAGGGCCAGGGGCGGTGGCCTAAGATTCGGAGAAATGGAGAGGGACTGTCTAATCGCATACGGCGCCTCGATGGTCCTCAAGGATAGGCTCCTCGACGAGGCAGACAAGACCGAGATCTACGTCTGCGAAAAGTGCGGCCTGATAGCATACTACGACGCAAAGCAGAGGAGGTACACCTGCAAGATTGACGGGGACCAGGCTAAGATCTCGACCGTGGTCGTCGCCTACGCCTTCAAGCTCCTGCTCCAAGAGATGATGAGTCTGAACATAGCACCAAGGCTGCAGCTGAAGGACAAGGTGTAGGAAAGTGTCAATGGAGCAGGCGCTCAAAACCATCGGCGGAATCGATTTCGCTGTCTTCTCCCCCAGCGAAGTGAGGAAGTACTCGGTCGCAGAGATCACGCAACCCGAGACGTACGACGAGGACGGGATGCCGGTTCAGGGAGGTCTGATGGACAGCAGGCTCGGGACCTTGGAGCCTGGGCAGAAGTGTGGGACCTGCGGCAGCACTGCAGGGCGGTGCCCTGGGCACTTCGGTCACATCGAGTTGGCCGAGCCTGTTCTCCACATAGCGTTCGTAGACGAGATCAACAAGCTGATTCAGACCACCTGCAGGACCTGTGGAAGGATTCTACTTCCCCAGCAGGAGTTGGACGCCTATCGGACTCGGCTCTCTGCCAGAACAGACTTCACTCCGGCGCTTGTCAACGCAGTCGCGAAGGAGATTATGACGAAGGCGAAGAAGGTCAAGCTCTGTCCCCACTGCGGCAAGCAGCAATATCAGATTGAGTTCACAAAGCCGACCATCTTCCACGAGATCACAGAGGAGGGGGGCGCGACCCGCCTTCTCCCAGTCGCGGTCAGGGAGAGGCTCGAGAGGGTCACCAACGAGGACCTCGACCTCCTCAACTTCAACGCGAAGGCGGCTAGGCCCGAATGGTTCGTGCTGCAGGTCCTCCCGGTCCCGCCGCTCACAGTGAGACCGTCCATTACGCTGGAGTCGGGAATCAGGTCCGAGGACGACTTGACGCACAAGGTTGTCGACATCCTTAGGGTCAACCAGAGAGTCAGGGAGAGCAAGGAGTCCGGGACTCCGCACCTGATCGTCCAGGACCTGGTGGACCTGCTCCACTACCACGTCACCACATACTTCGACAACGAAGTCTCAGGGATTCCCCAGGCGCACCACCGCTCAGGAAGGCCCCTTAAGACGCTGAGCCAGCGGCTCAAAGGCAAGGAGGGAAGGTTCCGCGGCTCGCTCTCAGGAAAAAGGGTTGACTTCTCCAGCAGAACTGTCATCAGCCCAGACCCGAACCTCGATATCGGTGAGGTTGGCGTTCCCTACGAAGTGGCAAAGAAGCTCACTATACCGGAGAGGGTCTCTCCAGCCAACATCGAGTACCTGAAGCCACTCGTAGTTAAGGGACCGTTCGAGCACCCTGGCGCAAACTACGTCATAAGACCAGATGGGGTCAAGATCAGGCTTGACTTCGCGAGCGACAGGAAGGCTTTGGCGGATACGCTCGCGCCAGGCTATGTCGTCGAGAGGCATCTCATGGACAGGGACGTTGTTCTCTTCAACAGGCAGCCGTCGCTCCACCGCATGTCAGTCATGGCGCATTTTGTCAGAGTCCTGCCGTACAGGACCTTCAGGCTGCACCCGTCGGTTTGTCCGCCATACAACGCCGATTTCGACGGCGATGAGATGAACCTGCACGTTCCCCAGAGCGAGGAATCGCGGTCCGAGGCGCTGATGCTGATGAAGGTACAGGACCAGATAATCTCGCCTAGGTACGGAGGTCCGATAATCGGTGGTATCAGGGACTACATCACTGCCGCCTTCATGTTGACGCGGGACGAGACCCTTCTTACGCCTAGCGAGTTCTCGAACTTGGCGCTGGTCGGCGACTACGAAGGGGATCTCCCCGAACCCGCGGCGAAGGGAGCCCATTCAATGTACACTGGAAAGCAGCTCTTTTCGCTCTTCATCCCGAAGGGGATGAATTGCGTCCTAACGTCGAAATGGGCGAAGTCGTCCAAGACGGGCGCCTCGAACGATGTCGTGATCAAGGACGGGCAGCTTATCTCGGGCGTCGTCGACAAGGCGGTCATAGGGGCAGAGGAACCCGATTCTCTGCTTCACAGGATAACCAAAGACTACGGGAACGAGGAAGCTAGGAGCTTTCTTAATTCAATCCTGAAGGTCCTCAAGACTTTCCTCACCAGGAGAGGCTTCACCTACGGCTTCAACGAGCTGGACCTGGCCGAGGAGGCAAAAAGGAATATCCGTGAGACTCTGGACGAGGCCTACACCGGCGTCTTCGAGCTGATTAAGAAGTACAAGGCAGGCACGCTCCAGCTGACGAGAGGGCTCTCACCGGAGGACTCGCTAGAAGCATACATTGTCAACGAACTCGCACGCGCGAGAGACAGGGCCGGAAGAATCGCAGACCGCTCGTTCCCCGGCGAAAACTCCGGGATGATAATGGCAAGGACCGGCGCCAGGGGATCTAGCCTTAACGTCGGCCAGATGACAGCCGCCCTCGGACAACAATCAGTCCGAGGAAAGCGGATTGAGAAAGGCATGAAGGGGAGGGCACTGAGCCACTTCCCCTGGAACGATACATCGCCCGAGGCGAAAGGCTTCGTCCGGAGCAACTACCGTGATGGCCTGTCCCCGACCGAGTTCTTCTTCCACGCCATGGGAGGGAGGGAGGGGTTGGTCGACACTGCAGTCAGGACCCAGCAGAGTGGCTACATGCAGAGGAGACTCGTCAACGCGCTAGAACACCTCAAGGTCGAGTATGACCTGACCGTCAGGGACCCTCATGGGAATGTAATTCAGTTCCTGTACGGGGAAGACGGCGTCGATCCGGCCAAAAGTGACCACGGCCGCCCGATCAACCTCGACAGGCTGGTAGAGACCGAGGAGCTCCTTCACAAGTCGAAGTCTAAGCCTGACGACGACGTCATCCAAAGGCTGCTCAAGAAGTACCAATCGGGGCTCAACGACCGTCTCTCACAGGAGCTGAAGGACAAACTCGCGAGTTCCCACCTCACTGAGGAGGGGGCCAGGGAGATGCTGGAAAGGGTCGATGAGGCCCAAGACTACTCGAGGGTTGAACCGGGCGAAGCATCGGGCATTGTGGCTGCCCAGTCGATTGGCGAGCCAGGCACGCAGATGACCCTAAGGACCTTTCACTTCGCAGGAGTCAGGGAGAGGGACGTCACTCTGGGGCTCCCGAGGTTGATGGAGCTGGTGGACGCGCGGAAGATTCCCGCAACACCGTCCATGGACATCTACCTTACGAAGGAATGTGCTACGTCCAACGAGAAGGCGGTTAAGGTCGCGAAAGAGATACTCTTCAGCAAAGTCGGCAACGTCGTCGTCTTCAGCGAGGTCGACCCGACCGAGGGAATAAAGCTGCACCTCAACCCGGAGATGATGGCCGACAGGGACACCAACCCCGAGGAGATACGCAAGGTCATCGAGACCGGGAAGAGAAACGTTCAGCCCGATAAAAAGGACAAGAACGTCGTCCACGTCAGCATGGAGAACGCCGATCTTTCGGCCCTGTTCACACTCAGGAACAAGATTCTCAACATGAAGCTGAAAGGGATACCTGGAATCACCAGGGTGACGGTCGTGAAGGAGGGAGAGGAGTGGTTCATTCAGACCGCCGGTTCGAACTTGGGCAAGGTCGTCATGGTTCAGGGCGTCGACCCTACGAGGGTCTACACCAACAACGTGCACGAGGTGGCGCAGGTTCTCGGCATCGAGGCGGCACGAGCCACCTTGGTCAGAGAGGTCATGAGCACTCTGGACGAGCAGGGCCTCGAGGTCGACATACGCCATATCTTCCTCGTGGCAGACTTGATGACCTCGAAGGGCTACATCCAGCAGATAGGAAGGCATGGGATTGCCGGCTCGAAGAGCAGCGTTCTCGCGAGGGCAGCGTTTGAGATTACTGTCCCGACGCTCGCTGACGCTGCGGTGAGAGGCGAGGTAGAGGACCTGAAAGGCGTCACTGAAAACGTGATTGTCGGGTTGCCCATCCCAGTAGGGACCGGAATGATTGACCTCTACATGAGTTGATGGTCATGGTTGACAACGCTCATCTTTCCAAGGTGTTGAAGGACGCGGTGAAGCGGGGGAAAACGGCAGTAGGAGCTAAGGAGAGTCTAGCGTCAATGAAAGGAAGCAAAGCCATCTTGCTAACCTGCTCGGTCCCGTCAGGCGTCGGGGCGAAGCTCAGGGAAGAGGCGAAGAAGCATGGCGTCCCCGTGGTAGAGCTGCCGCACTCCTCCGCCGAGCTCGCGAGAATGATAGGAAGGCCCTACAGGGTATCGGCAATCGCCCTGCGTTCCGTTAGCGAGGCAGATGTCAACCAGTTGATGCGGTGAATCACGAGTGCCTGAGATTAAGCTCACATCAGATCAACTGTCATTGATATCTGTGTTTCAGGAGATGACCGGGGCCACAGCCCGCGACTGCGTCATCGACGAAAGGCAAAACCGGGTCATCTTTGTTGTCGCGAAGGGCCAGATGGGGCTCGCCATAGGAAAGGAGGGCGCGGCGGTCAAGAAGATTGAAAGGACCCTCAGGAAACCAGTCGAGCTAGTAGAGTGGGCGGATGATGTCGAGGGTCTCGTCAGGAACGCCCTCGGTGCGCAGTACGTCCAAGAGGTCAGAATCGGAGACAGGATCGACGGCACAAAAGGTCTCGTGGTCGTCGTGGACCGACGTAAGAAAGGCGCAGTCCTCGGAATAGGCGGAAGGAACGCCGAGAAGGTGAGGCTCTTGGTGCGCAAGTATTTCGGGATCGGCAGCATCCAGATAACCAGCGAGCTTTGAACGCTTTTATACGATGAGAAGGGACTGCGATCGGAAAATTGCCAGGTTCCCCACGCGGAGAATTCGCAGCCAGACAGGTCTCACAGAAGAGACAGAGATTCCGCTGGTCGAATAAGTGGTACAAGAGGCGGAAACTGGGACTGGACTACAAGTCAGACCCACTTGAGGGAGCCCCGCAGGCTCGTGGCATTGTCCTGGAGAAGGTGGGAATCGAGTCGAAGCAGCCCAACTCAGCCATCAGAAAATGCGTCAGGGTCCAAATAGTCAAGAACGGGAAGCAGATTACGGCATTCCTCCCGGGCGACGGCGCCCTGAACTACGTCGACGAGCACGATGAGGTGTTCCTCCAGGGGATTGGCGGCTCTATGAAGAGGGCGATGGGCGACATACCGGGCGTCCGGTGGACGGTTTTCAAGGTCAACGGCGTTTCGCTGAACGAGCTGGTCTACGGAAGAAAGGAGAAGCCGAGGAGATAGAATCATGAGCAGACAGTCACTCGATTATCCGAACCTGCTTCTCTGGAACAAGTGGGACATGACCGGGGTAAAGATAGAAGATCAGGGCCTCCAGAACGTCATCAGCCT
>JBEKAG010000047.1:0-8122 GCA_050015955.1 Nitrososphaerales archaeon | reverse complement strand
GAATGGGGACTGTCTGGGTCCACCTCCAAGCCGTCCACGTCGTCCTCGACTATCTCCGCCAGCCCTCCGACGCGCGACACCACGACCGGGACCCCGGCTGCCATGGCCTCGAGCGCGATGATGCCGAAGGGCTCGAACCGAGAGGGGACTGCTACCATGTCGGAGGACTTGATAGCGTCGACCAGGTCGTCGTCGCTTACAAATCCAGCGAACGTGGTCCTCGCAGTGACCCCCTCGCCCTTCGCCAGCGCCTCGAGCTCCCCCCGCATGTATCCGTCTCCCATTACGAGGAGCTTCGAGCCAGGGATGGACTTCTGGACAACGGCGAGCGCCCTTATCAGGTAGTCGAACCCCTTCTGCGAGGTAAGCCTGCCCACGGCCGTGATCAGCTTCTCTCCGGGCTGCACCTTCCACTTCATCCTCGTAGCCTCGATGTCCACGGGCCTCTCGAACTTGGCCATGTCCACTGCGTTTGGAATCTCCACCACCTTGCTCGGCGGCACCTTGAACTGGGAGACCACCTCCGACCTCATCCACTCACTCACGGCTATCACCTTCGCTGCCTCGTAGGAACCCCACCACTCCAGCCCTCCCACCATCGCGGATTCCGGGGAACGGGAGGAGGAAGTACGCAAAGACTCCGTGCTGTGGAAGGTCATCACGAGGGGGACTCTCATGAGGTGCTTCGAAGCCACGCCTGCGGGAGCGGTGAGCCAATCGTGCACATGAATGATGTCGGGGGGCCCATACTTCTCCGCCAGCTGGCCCACACGTTTCTCGAAGAAGTGGTTGAAGAGCAGGACCCAAGTGTGGAAGGTCGGCGCAGGTAGCTCGACCGACACCCTGTGGACGTACAGGGGAGGTTCTCCTTCTTCGTAGGGCGCCCCGGGAAAATCGAGCGTGACAACGTGGACTTCGTGCCCGAGTGACGCCAGCGCCTTGGAGAGCCCCTCGGCATGCCTGGCAAGGCCGCCAATCACCCTCGGGGGGTACTCCCAACTGAGTGTGAAGATCCTCACTGTATTGGTCTCCTCGAGTCTGCGTGCTTCGAGTCTGAGAGCATTCCTGCGATGAACCGAGACTGAGGAGTGGTAATTAGCCTTGCTCCGCCTTTCTGATGCCCAGAGACCGTGGCGAACCTTCGCCTCTCGCAGCCGTGGAATCGTTTAAAGCCGGCCCACAGGGGCTGCGGTAGCAAACTCGTACTGATGTATCCTTGAAGACAGCGATTTTCGTAATGGAGGTTGGAATCAGCGATCAGATTCCGACCTACAGCGGAGGCCTGGGGATCCTGGCGGGGGACCTCGCCTTCTCGTTTTCGGATCTTGGGCTACCGGCTACGTTCATAACGCTCCTCTCGAGAAATGGATACGCGTCTCAGAGGCTGGACCGTGAGAGCGGGCAACTTGATGCGCCCCACCCGTGGGATTATTCTCGGATCCTTTCGCCCACCGACGCTCGGGCCAACGTTGAAGTCGGGAATACGGTTCAGAGGCTGGGGGCCTGGGAATACAAGATACGCGGAAAGGCAGAAACTAGCGTGCTATTCCTGGACACCAACTTCCCAGAGAACGACAAGAACGTCCGTGACGCGACAGAGCGCCTGTATGAGGGGGAGGTCTGGCAACGTCTGCTCCAAGACATCATTTTGGGGATCGGAGGTTACCGGATCCTCAAGGCCCTCGGAAGAAACGTGGATGTCTACCACCTAAACGAGAGCCATGCAGCCTTCGCGACGATTGAGCTGCTGAGGGATGCAGGGAGCCCCGAGGCCGCGCGCCGACGCTGTGCCTTTACTACGCACACCCCGATCGCGGCCGGGAACGACGTCTTCCCCCTTGCTATGGTCGAAGAAGCGCTCTCGAAGTACTCGTGGGTCGATTGGGCCAAAGAGTCGGTTGACGGCTCCATCAACCTCTCCAAGCTGGCGGCCAAGTACAGCAGCGTAACGAACGCCGTGTCATTGAAGCACAGGTTCGTAGCAGAGCGTGTGGTGGGCCTCAGCAACATCAGCTGCGTAACCAACGGAGTCTATCACAGGAGATGGGTTCACGACGAGCTGAAAAAGGTGTACGACCGTTACCTGCCAGGCTGGCAGGACTCCCCTTCCCTCTTGGTCAGGGCGTTGGGAATCCCCCCTGTAGAGCTGGCTGAAGCCCGGAAGGCAACAAAGAGGACCCTGGTCACAACGGTGAACGAGCGCACCGGACTGCACTTCGACGAAGGCACCCTGACCATCAGCGTCGCAAAGAGGATAACGAGCTACAAGCGCAACAACATGATACTGAGCGACCCAGAGCGACTCAAACGAATCGCGGTTGAGAAGGGGGCTATACAGGTCATCATAGCCGGGAAGGCCCACCCGAGGGACCATGTGGCGAAGAGGATGCTCGCTGACGCAATCCACGAAGCAGACCAACTGAACTCGGGGTCGCAGAAGGTGAAGGTCGCGATTTTGGAGAACTACGACATCGAGATGGCTAAACTTCTCGTCGCAGGGTCAGACGTCTGGCTTAACAATCCCAGGAGGCCCCTGGAGGCCTGCGGCACTAGCGGAATCAAGGCAGCTATGAACGGGGTCCTGAATTTCAGCGTCTACGACGGCTGGTGGCTCGAAGGCGGTATTGAGGGTATCAACGGATGGGGAATCGGTCCAAGGCTGGAATGGAATGACCTGGGTGCCTCGGTCGACGGGGAAGATGCTGGCGATATGTTCAGGAAACTCGCTGACCAGATTGTTCCGATATACTACGACGACAAAGAGAGGTGGTGGGACATGTCCAGGACGAGCATCGCGACCGTAGGTCCCCTCTTCAACTCGTACAGGATGGTGGAAGACTACGTGACCAAGGTCTACTCGCTGCTACGACGGGACTCCTGAATGGCCTGGCGACCTCCACATCGACTGCGCGCGCAGAAAGGTGGGTTCAAATCCCATCTTGGGCACAAAAAGCCGGTCACAAGTCAAAGATAGAGCTTAGTTAGAAAGAAGCTTCACACCCAAAGCCATTTATGCCCTCCGCCGGCTTCCACACTATCTGGTCCCGCCGCCCTGCTCTACCAACGTTCGTAATGGATGACCTGGTCGGAAGGTCGCCTGCCTCTCTTCAGTGAAGGAGATCTCTTGTCTCTAGCTGGATATCCGATAGATATGACACCCACAGGATAAAAATGCCCAGGAATCCCAACCAAACCCCTCATTCCTGGAGGATAGGTCACCCCAGAGAAGGCGGCTGCAAGCCCTGCGTCGACGGCTGCAAGAAGTATTATCATGCAACCAGCCCCAATGTCAAAGAACCAATACGGCGTTGGCCAGTCGATCTCCTTGCTATTCTCGAGTTTGTCAGGCTCATTGTAACGGTCGTGGTAGAGCTTCTCGCTGACACAGGCGATGATATCGACAGGTGCTTCCGATATCCATCCGTGGAAACCCGCTCCGGTGTATTCAGACTCTCCTTGAAGTTGGGCGACCTTCCTCTTCATTTCTGGCTGGGTCACAACGACGTACGCACTTCCTTGACTGAAACCTGCACTCGGGGCGTGCTGAGCGAGCTCCAGGATGCGGGAAACGGTCTCTGCAGAGATTGGCTGGCTCGTGAAGTGTCTTACCATGCGTCTCCTACGGACGACCTTCTCGAATTCCAACGTCGGAGGTGCATTGAGAGACCTTTGTTAGCTTTGCCCAGAAGCCTTTGACGGATGGATTGGCTTCAAGTTCCTGTCGGGCTCTGAACGCGCGCGCACCTGACGCAATCGCGTGAAGGGTGGGGGAGCCCAGAGAGATTATTCATGGATAGGCGCGTCCGTCTCAAATCAAGGAAAGACTAGTCGCCTGAGGAAGAGCTGGGAATCTACAAATCACATGAGCATTGCAGGCCCTTAGGGCCACAGTCTGTTCTGGCACATTTAGCCTGTTACTCTGGTGGTAGTTCCCTGTACGCCAGAGTGATGTCTACTCCGCGCTTCTTGTTGTACCAGTATGAAGCGGAGAAGAACAGGATGCCAGCTGCGAGCGACCCGATAATGAAAGTGAACGTAATTGAGTTCAGGGCCCAGACAGTCTGGTTGGCCAGAAACTCATAGGACAGGAACCCGAAGACTATGATGTTCAGAATGCCCGCAGCAGCGAGGATGACCTTTGCGCCACCAGCCTCCTTCTTGACTGCGTGGACGGCCGCCGAGAGACCCACGACCATGAAGTAGACCATCGAAGCGAGGATGGCTCCGAACAGTGGGTTCGTTCCCGCCCCCAAGCCGGGCGTGGTGTAGTAGTACGCAGCGAGCCCAACGAGGACTACGGTCATGACTAGGTCCACGAAGTGCGCCACTATGGGCGAGCCGAACCTTGAGCTTACAGTCGAAAGCCTAGACGGAAGGAATCTGTCGAAAGACTGAGCCAGAAGGTACCGGGAAATTACTATAATCCCATATGCGAGAATTCCTAGGTTTGCGAGTATCCACCCGAGCCCGATTATGCCAGCTATAATTGAGTTGTTCGAGACTCCCATCGCCAGAGTCCAGAAGTTGAATGCCACCGGCTGTCCGTAGACAAAAGCAGGTGTAGAGTAGGCCGCGTTAGTGAATGCCTGACCAGCAGTGGCGTACATGACACCGATGCTGCCGGTGACGAACGCGAACGCCAAGACTGCTGAAATGGGGACGTTCCACTTCAAGGCACCCCTGCCTTTAATCTCGCTAGCCACGGCAGGAGCAGCGTTGAGCCACGGAAAGACGAAGGCAGCAATCAGCGGGAGGAGAAAGATTGTGGGCGCCCAGGCAAAGCCATCGGACCCCCCCGGCCCTCCCGTGTGACTTCCGGCGACCATGTTGTTGTAGGTCGATGCCGGAGCGCTGGAGTTGGTGAAATAACCATTGCCGCTGACTCCATTTATGTAGTTCTGGACACCTGAGTGGCCGGCACCCAGCAGCACCCCCACGGCAAGGATGAGCGCGATGATTCCGACGATGGTCAGCACCGACACAAGTTTGTAACCCGCCTTGGGCTTCAGGACGTTTATCGCGATGAGGATCGCAAAGATGCAAGCGCCCAGTATGAACTGGTCGAGAGGCAGCGCTGGGGCGCCTGGATAGGCATTCGACGGAGTCGCCAGGCCAAGGTAGGTTGAACTTGCAGAGCTGAAGAACAGGCCCACTGTACCGATGGCGAAGACGGTCGACAATACGATCAGGGCGAGGTAGGCGGTCGTCTCAGTCGTGTAACCCACAAATGACGCTACGCTGCCCATTGCGCCTCCCAGATTCCTTGAGACAAAGACGTAGTCGCCCCCAGCGCGAGGATAGCGGCGCGACATCATGGTGTAGATAACGATCTGCGGAACAGACAGGACAAATGCAATCAGGCATAGGGCCACCAGATTAAGACCCACTTCACTCTGGCCGGCGAAGAACATCGGGAGGAGCCCCGAGATTCCGATTACACCAAGAAGGGCGCCCACTGACATGTTGCTAAGGTTGAGAGCTATGCTATCGAAGAACGAGACGTTCTTAACCAAACCTGTGCTATCCCTAACGAAGACCTTCGGCTGTACCGGCTGAGCTTTCGTCTGCTCAGAACTGGACAACAGCAGTGCAGAAGACTCCAAATTATTTAACAGTGTATTAACATATATGTGAGAATATCATCAAAGAGTGTCAAGACTAATACCGGTTCTAGCGCGCGCGCGGTGTGGTGGTAGAGGGAGAAAACAAGTGGTTTTGTCTGATGAAGGCCGCGCTTAGTCAAGAGGGGCGCAAGGCGAATTGAAGCGTAAGGCGTTCTTGGTCTGCCTCGTCTCCGAGCTCATGCTCGTTTCGGGCATCATTCTCGTTGTCTTGTCGTTTCTGTGGGTAGTCCAAGGCGGCATCGGCGGTTGTCTCCCTCCCGGTTGCCCACTCCCTACTCACACTCTCGCTAATTCCCCATTCTTTGTTGGCTGTCTATTGGTTCTCCTTTCGGTAGCAGGATTCGGCGTTGCCCTACCACTTGTTTGGCGCGAGACGACCACCAAAGGCGGGACAGCCTCATGAGCCACCAAAGAGACGGGACAGAACCCTAATACCCGATTTCCGAGCTCGGTCGTAGGTGGCGCATCGATTTGACCCTGCCGCACCGCTTGCACTTGTAGAGTCCTCTACCCCGCGGGTTGTAGTCTCTCGAGTCACCGACTGCTTCATGTTCAGTCCGCATCATGCACCTCTCGCACCACCGGTACTCCGCCAAGAGAGCCCGGAATTGCCATGTAGTTCCTCTGCCAAAAGCCTTTATCGCGTGCTTGAGTGTTCGGGACAATGGTTGACGTCGCCCTTGTCGGAATTCTACTGGTCATTGCCGGGTTTGCTGCAGTAGCGTTCTCGATGCTCTCCGCCTCAGGGAAGACGAAGGGCGAAGTCAAAGGAGCGGGGGTCGTCATGGTAGGCCCCATCCCAATCGTCTTCGGTTCGGACGCCAAGTGGGTGGGAATCGTGATCGGACTGGTGATTGTCCTGATGATCCTGAGCCTGTTGCTGTCAAAGGTGTAACGGTTGCAGAGACTTCTAGGTTTGGGACTTGCACTCGTCGTGGTTGGCTTTCTTCTAATCATGGTTGGCTATGCCGGCGACGTCGCCTCCGTAGGAGGAGTTGTATTCATCGGACCGATTCCATTTGTTTTCGGGTTCGGGCCGACCGGAGACAGACTCGCCCTCATCTCCGTAGTCATCGGAGCGGCCATGATGATGGTCCTGCTAACATGGGCTTGGCGACTATTCTCTTCGAGACGTGCGTGACGGTCCTAGGCCTTATTCTGGCTCCGGGAAAGAAATCCACTATGTCTTCCGCTAATGCTTAAGAGCATAGGGGCTTGCCGCCGAACTCATGAAGTACGTGGAAGGCTCGAAGAGGGTCTTTCTGAGCACTGGTACGCGTTTCCCGCGAGAGGTAATCTGGGCCGTGGGAGCAATCAAGTTCTCGGCCGCGAAGTCAAACGTCGCCCTGGGGCTGCTCGACAGGGGTGTGGGACAGGTGATTCAGGCCAAGGCTGAGGAACTAATGAAGGGCAACCACGACGCGATGGTCTCCGTCGATGTCTACCAGACAGGGTCCGGGACTGGCCTCAACATGAACGCCAACGAGCTTCTGGCCGAGCTCGCGACCGCAGAGCTGGGCAAGAACGTACACCCCAACGATCACGTCAACATGAGCCAGTCGTCAAACGACGTCGGACCGACCGCAGTCAGGATTGCGGCCGCCTATGCAGTCAGTCGGGACCTGGTGCCGGCGGTGGAGAAGATGACGAAGAGCCTGACCGCCCTTTCTAGGAAGACTTCATCCGTCTACAAGTCGGGCAGGACGCACCTTCGTGACGCCCTGCCGGTGACGATGGGACAGGAGTTCGGCGCCTATGCCGACGCCTTCCAGCGAGATGCAGACCTGGTCAAGAAGGCCATGCGGTACCTGCTGGAGCTCCCCATAGGAGGAACGGCAGTCGGCACAGGTCTGAACGCCGACCCCAAGTTCGGTGGGATGGTCGCCAAGGAGATAGCGGCGCTGAGTGGACTGGGCTTCACGAGTGCAAAGGACAAGTTCAGACCTACGAGGCTTCTGACGGACGTCTCGTCCCTTAGCGGGACGTTCAGGACAGTGAGCATAGACCTGTACAGGCTGTGCCAGGATCTGAGGCTGATGTTCTCTGGGCCCCTGACCGGATTGGGGGAGATCGACATCCCGACGCAGGAGGAGGTCGCAGGGAGCAGCATAATGCCTGGCAAGACCAACCCCGTCACCCTCGAAAGTGCCCTACTGGCCTGCGCGGAGGTCGTCGGGCTCGACGGCGCAAACACCATCGCTGCCTCTCTGGGAGAGTTCGAACTGACTATGGGAGTACCCCTGATGGGCTACAACATCGTCCTACAGTCTAAGCTGCTCGCCGAAGCCCTGAGGAAGGTCTCCTCGCTGGTCATAGACGGCGTCGTCCCGAATCGGGAGAGGGCCAGGAAGTACGCAGAGAGCAGCCCGGCCCTGATCACCGTGATCTCCCCGAAGATTGGATACGACAAGGCGGCGGTGCTGGGCAAGGAGCTGGCCAAGGGCGTGCCAATCAGGACGGCCCTGAAGCAGCTCGGCTTCGGAGACAAGGAGATTGAC